>CAZDMD010000009.1:0-11708 GCA_964506805.1 uncultured Vampirovibrionales bacterium
CGACAACGTATAGACGCTCTACAAGAAATTATGGAGACAACTATATAGATTATACACAGAAAATAAAAAAAATAACACCCACGAATTCGCAGGTGTCATTCTAAAATCAAAGTCGTTTAAACGAGGGCTTCACGAACGGAAATCGTCAAGACTTCTACCTTGCCTTTGGCGGCTTTCATTTTCTCTAAAGCAGACGGCGTGGCATGATGACACTGCACCGTGTAGGCAACTTTCGGCTCACCATTACCTAGTAAGCGAATGCCGTTACAACCTGTGGGCCATTTTTTAGCTTCAACCAAGCCCTTATACGTAATACTGGTTTGACCTTCGGCGACGAAATTATGCAAATCACCGACGTTAATCTCAAGCCACTGACGTGTATTGGGCTGTGGAAAGGTACGAAACTTCGGAATACGACGATACAAAGGCATTTGACCACCTTCAAATCCACGTTTGGCTGAATTCCCTGAACGTTGCCCTTGTCCGTTATTACCACGGTTAGAAGTTTTACCCGCTCCACTAGCCAAACCACGACCGACACGCAAACGCTTGCGATTGGCTCCTTTATTGGGTTGTACATCGGTGAGAGTTAATACGCTTGTCATGTTTAGACCTCCTCAACACTGATTAAATGACTAATGGCACTGACCATACCACGAATAACAGGGGTGTCAAAATGTTCAACGGTGTGATTGGTTTTCTTCAAACCAAGTGCTGAAATCACCTTGCGTTGGGCTTCAGGTCTACCGATTAAGCTACGTTTAAGCGTAACTCTTATTTTTTTAGGTTGTGCGTTCATTGAGTGAACTCCATTATAATTAAAATTTCAAAATTGAATAGAGGCGTGATTAAAGGAATCCCCTTACAAACAAAGCATCTCTTTCACGCTAATATCACGAGAATTGGCAATCTCTTGGAAAGTACGCAATTCTTGCAAGCCTTGAATCGTCGCACGAGCCACGTTCAACGGAGAGTTTGAACCGAGTGATTTAGACAAAACATCTTCAATCCCTGCCAGTTCAATCACGGCACGAGCCGCACCCCCTGCAATAACGCCCGTCCCTTCAGACGCAGGTCGCATAAAGACAGAAGAGCTACCCGCACGCCCCTTGACAGGGTGAGGGATCGTGGTACGAAAGCGAGAGACGTTAATCAAGTTACGCTTACCTTGTGCCACGCCTTTTTGAATCGCTCCAATGACTTCGCCTGATTTGCCGATACCAATACCGACCATCCCATCTTTATTACCCACAATCACAACGGCACGAAAACTCATCTTCTTACCGCCCTTAACGACTTTGGTAACGCGACGGATCTGAATCACACGTTCTTGAAAACCATCGTTTTCGGCTTCTGCTTGAGGCTTTTTCACATTTTCATTCACAGCCATTTGTAAATCCTTTAAACTTTAAGTAGGTGTTCTACTTATTGAATACGCATCGAACGATTTGGCAGGATGGGTTAAAATCAGCTTCAATCAAAACGACTCGCATTTTAAAATCGTATAATAAAGGGAACTGCACCATGTGGCTTAAATCTGACGCCTAAGACAAAACAGTAAAAGTCCTATTGAATCAGCTTAATACATCACAAGGGAACATATGCCAAAGCATACCTTTTATATTCCAAAACAATGTAACACGACCCTATTTTGAATACAAGATTTTATTTCAATCGGATTTAAAACTGTTACGTTTTCAAATTTGGATGTTTCTGCTACTGTAGAAAGTGATAAAGGATTCAGAAAGGCGTTTTAAGGAATTTGTCGTATGCTCAAAGCTGGTATTGTAGGACTCCCCAATGTCGGGAAATCGACCCTTTTTAATGCGTTAACGTCGACCTTTCAAGCCGAAAGTGCCAACTATCCCTTTTGTACGATTGAACCGAATACAGGCATTGTGAAAGTCCCCGACCCACGTCTGTACGCCTTGCAAGCAATCGTGAAAACGGATAAAGTCATCCCTGCCGTCTTTGAGTTTGTCGATATTGCAGGACTTGTCCGGGGAGCCTCTAAAGGTGAAGGCTTGGGCAACCAGTTTTTAGCCAATATTCGTGAGGTGGATGCGATTGTGCAAGTCGTCCGTAGTTTTGAAGATGACAATATACAACATGTTGAAAATAGTGTGGATCCGTGCCGAGATATTGATACCATTGTCTTAGAATTGTGCCTTTCGGATGTCGGCTCGATTGAAAAACGCTTGCCACGACTTCAAAAAGCCGCCAAAGTAGAACCTGAAGCCAAGCAAGAGCTAGCCCTAATGGAGCGAGTGCTTAAAATTGCCGAATCAGGGGAAATGATTAGTCAGTATGCCGATAGTTTTGATAAAGAGGAAACGGTTTTATTACAACGTTCAGGCTTGTTGACGGTTAAACCCTTGATTTACGCAGGCAACGTGGCGGAAGATGAGCTAGCCGATCCACTGGCGAATCCTCACTTTAAGCGATTAAGCGATCGTGCAAAAGAAGAGAATCGCCCTGTGGTTGCGATTTCAGCCCAAATTGAAGCGGAACTCTCTGCCTTAGAAGATGAAAGCGAAAAACAAAGTTATTTAGAAAGTTTGGGCGTGCAAGCCAGCGGTGTGGATACGCTGATTACCGAAACCTTTAAACTTTTGGGATTGTGTACCTATTTTACGGCAGGCGTAGTGGAAGTAAGAGCATGGCCCTTTGAAGACGGTTTTACCGCTCCGCAGTGTGCAGGGGTTATTCATACTGATTTTGAAAAAGGCTTTATTCGTGCCGAAGTCATTGCCTATGAAGATTACATCACGCATCAAGGGGAAAAAGGTGCAAAAGAAGTAGGAAAACTGCGATTAGAAGGCAAAGACTACAAAGCCAAAGATGGCGATGTGATGCACTTTAGATTTAACGTTTAAATCAATCCTTGCCAATTAAATGGCGTTGAGGGTTTAGTTCCTGCTTATAAGCCCCATAATCATCGGTTACAAAAACCGCATTCGGATACCGTTCCAACAGTCTATTTTTCAAGAGTCTACAGGTTTTTCGATTACGCCGACCAGTAACCACGTCAAGCAATTGTGTTTGACCTGAAGGGCTTTTCCAAGATGCTTTCCAAATCCAGCATTTGCTCTTTTTTTTTGAATAAAATGCCACATCTCATCTAGTTCAATCACTTGAACCTCTTCGGCTTTGGGGACTTTTATTTCTAAATGATTGAGAGTGGTACTAAAAAACGCTTTAAAACACTAGAGTTTCCTAGCAATAAGGTGTACATCTTTTAAAGCATGTCAAAAACGCTTTTCTTCTGTTAAACTACAAAAAGAGTTTGGTTCAAAACCTATTGGGACACAATTGTTTATGATGACGACTTTCAGCCGAATAACACAAGGCGTTTTGGCTCTGTTTTTAGCGGTGATGTGTACTGCAAGTCCCCTTGCGATATGGGCGAATAAGCCCGATGGTTCAGCCGAAGCCCCTTATCGCACAGGGGTGAGTGTTACCGAAGAACTGCAAAAACGCTTTCCTCAAGTCAATTACAATGACTTGCATCAAGTCGATGAAAAAAATGCACTCGATCTCAAAATCATCACCACCGTAGGAGAAGGCTTGAGTTTAGAAGGCGACGAGTTTTACGCCAAGCTCAGTAAAGACTACACCAGTAACGGCAAGCTCTTGCTCCCCAGAGGCACGATTGTGCATGGGGTCATTTCCGATATTACCAGTGCCAAACGCATGGCTCGCAACGGGCATATGTCCATGAAGTTTGACTATCTCATCACCCCCGACGGCCGAGAAATCCCGATAGAGGGAAGTTCTAGCACTTATGACGGCAAATTTAAAACAGGGGCGAAAGTGGTGGCGACTTCTTTAGGCTATGCCACAGGCGGTGGGATTATTGGAGCGGTTGCCACCCTTCGCTTTGGAGGCATCGCCTTGGTTGCCGCCAGTAATGGCTACGCCCTTGCCGCTGGTGCAGGCGTAGGTGCTTTAGGCGGACTGGCATATAATTTATTGAGAGAAGGCGAAAGTGCCATGTTGCAAACAGGTACGGAAATGAAAATCAAGCTCAGTGAAGAAATGGTGTTGCCTTCCATGACGCTCCCTGATGTGCGTGAGGAAGAGCTTCGTTTACAAGGATTAAACGTCAAGCTACTCGGCTTTCGTTTGGATAAAGATCCCTTTGGTGAAAATCGTGAAATCACCGTAACACTTGATATTAGCAACGCCACGGCTCAAAGTTTTTCCAGTATGGATATGGCATTGATGGATGAAGACGGTCGTTTGTTTTATGCGTCGCCGTTTGGGGATACAGGCTTGTGGTTTTCTAAAATCGATCCGAATGCCCATATTCGGGGCAATTTGAGTTTTAATGTGGATGACCCTACGCAAGATTTATATCTCGTGTTCTTCAAACGCTATACACGAGACATCCTCTCTAAAACCCTGCTGGATGATCGGGCTTTACAGAAAAAAGCCTCGCTTTCCACAAAAAGAAAAATCTGATTTATTTGACTCAAAGGTTGTCAATGGATGCTGTGGTCGCTGTAGTCGCATCAACAAATTGTCCAGGATTTTTTAGAATTGCTTGAGCGGTGGCACTTTTAGATTCTGCACGAGCCGCTTGTATCAGTCCAGGTGGTAGAGAGCTACCGAGTTCTTTATAGGCATTTTCGACAGGACTATTGGAAACCGTAGAATCTCCGCCTGTTTTTAAAATTCGAGACACCGCTGTTTGTGTGCCTCCCAAAAGACGTGTCGTATCATCTTGATTTTTCGTATTTGATTTTGAAAAGAGGGAATCTCTGCTCACATGGCTAGGAGCAGGGGCTGTGGTTAATGAACGATTCGATTCTGAATGATTGGTCGTGTTACGAGAAAAAATACTATCCGATTCGTTTGAAGTGTTTGTATTTTTGGTTGCTTGAGACTTCACGCTCGTTTCTTCTTGAGCGTCTAAGGTTTCTAGCTGCGCATCAATTTCATTAATCACCTCTTTCGTAACTTCAGGAGGCGTTTGAGTGGGCTTTACTTCTGTATCTGCAAATTGAAATAAAGAAGTCGCTTCTTTTTCAGACACATTCGCTTCTTGTTTCCAAGTAGAAATCAAGTCTTTTGTGGAGCTTGTCAAACTTTCAGGTTGAGTCAAAGTTGTTTGATTGACTAAAGTATTTTCAGTTGGACGACTCCGCAAAAAACTTTCAGCTTGTGTAGGAGCGATTCGTCCTGTCCCAACAGAGCGGAGCGTATCAATATCCGCCCCTTTATTTTTAAGGCGAATTAAATCTGCCACAGTTACACCCGAACTTGAACCTGTAAGATTCATCATCATTTAATTTAGTTTTCCTTCACATAGCATATTTCGTTTAAAATAATAATCCCAAAAGACTTTCTTCACATCGTTTCAAAAGGAAAGAGCATCTACTTCTTCTTTAAAACCCTATTCAAAAATCTTTCTCATCTTCATTGGGTGCTTCGGCAAAAACAGGCTAAACTTTAGGGATTTTAAACCTTTTGTTACAAATCGTTACGGAGACACCCATGCCCACCTGGATTCTAGCAGGGACACGTTCCCCCTTCGGCAAGTATAAAGGTGCTTTTAGCTCCCTTCGTGCTGATGATTTAAGCGTTTCCTTATTCAACGCCCTATGTGTTTACAAGCCTGAAGCCGTCTTCTTAGGGTGTGCCAATCAAGCAGGAGAAGACGCTCGCAACGTGGCACGTTTGAGCGTTTTACGTTCCCGTCTATGCGATAGTACCCCCGCTGTTACTCTAAATAGTTTGTGTGGAAGTGCAGGACATGCCCTTGAATACGGCTTTTTACAGATTCAAAGCAAACGTTATCAAAACGTTCTGATTACAGGCTTAGAACAGATGACACGTTCCCCCTTGGCGTGTTTACCGCCTCACATTCAAGCCAACGCCCCTTGGCAGAATACCACCTTCGGCTCTCGCTTTCATCACCCTGATTTAGAAGGCACACTGAATGGACGCTCTATGCTACATCACGCCGATGAAGCCGTCCCGTCTTCTTTAACGTGCCAAGATTTAGATGCGTATGTCCTTTTGTCGCATCAACGCTATTTTGCCAATCTCTCCGACTGGCAAGCGGAGCTATTTCCCCTCAAAGATGCCGAAGGACACGTCCTGCTTGAACGAGACGAAGCCCCTCGCCCTAATTTAAGTCTTCCGACGCTTCAAAAACTGAAACCCTTACGAATGGGTGGGATACACACCGCTGCCCATGTCGCTCCCTATGCGGATGGGGTAGCTGGGGTGATTTTATCCGCTACGCCACAGGGATTTGAATCTTCTTATGCCGAGCGTGGTATCGGGATTGAACTGGTGGATTTATGCTTTGTCGCCACGCCAGCAGAGGCGATGCCTTGGGCAGGCTTAAACGCCTGTGAAGTCTTGCAAGAGCGTCATGCCTTTGGCTTGAATGAGGTGGCATGTTTTGAATTCCATGAAGCCTTTGCCTCCGCCCATCTCATGCAGTGTCAAGCACTGGGTTTAAATCCCTTGACGGATGAACGCATTAATCGTCGAGGAGGGAGCTTGGCGGTGGGGTCTCCTATGGGAGCAACCAGCCTAAGAAGCCTGATTACGCTTGCCTTTCGACTCTCTCAAGAAGGCAGTCCAAATACGCCCTACGGCGTTGCAACGGTAAGCATCGGTTTGGGAATGGGGGTGAGTATGCTCTTGCGTCGGCATCGTCTCTAGGCATATAATGCAATGTGAAGTTTTTAATGATAAACACTTCAAATCATGTTGATATAAAGGAAACACTCCCATGGCAAACGAAGCACCGCTCACCCGCATTGCGTTTTACAGCACCAAGCCCTATGACGTTGAAACCTTTAACGCCGTGAAAGAAAAGCTCGGGAGTCTTGTTGAACTTGATTTTTTAGATGTGCATCTCACCAAACGCTCGGCGTCGTTGGCTCAAGGGCATGATGCCGTCTGTGCCTTTGTCAATGATACCCTCAATGCCGAAGTCCTTCAGATTTTAGCTCAACACGGCATTCGTTTGATTTTAATGCGTTGTGCAGGTTTTAATAATGTGGATATGGCAACCGCCAAACAACTCGGCATTCGGGTGTTGAGAGTTCCTGCGTATTCGCCGTATGCGGTAGCAGAACATGCGTTGGCTCTGATTATGACCCTAAACCGTAAAACACACAAGGCGTTTAACCGTGTACGAGACAATAACTTTTTACTCGACGGTTTAGTGGGTTTTGATGTGCATGGCAAAACGGTGGGTGTGGTTGGCACAGGTAAAATCGGGGAGATTTTTGCAGGCATTATGAAGGGTTTAGGTTGCGAGCTGTTGGCTTACGATCCCTACCCCAACGACGCCGTCAAAGCCATGGGAGCCAAGTATGTCTCTTTTGAAGAACTGCTACAAGGCAGTGATATTATTAGTTTGCACTGCCCTTTAATGCCTGCGACACATCACCTCATTAACTGTCAAGCCATCAGCCAAATGAAAACAGGGGCGATGTTGATTAACACCAGTCGTGGGGGCTTGGTGGAAACCCAAGCCGTCATTCATGGACTCAAAACAGGACGAATCGGGGCGATGGGCTTGGATGTGTACGAAGAAGAAGGCGATTTGTTCTTTGAAGATTTGTCGACCTCTGTCGTGCAGGATGATGTCTTTAGCCGTTTGTTGACGTTTCCGAATGTGTTGATTACGGGGCATCAGGCGTTTTTGACGAAGGAAGCCTTGGTGAATATCGCGACCACCACGCTTGAAAACGTCCATGCCGTAACCCAGCAACTCGAAACCAAAAACGAAGTGCTGTAATTGTCCGAAATCTAATAACTAAGCCCAGCCTGCTTCTAAGGCAAGGAGGGCGGTATAAGTTGGTAAAACGTAGAGCGTTTCATCCCCTTGGACGCTCGCTAAAGCCGTTTTTAACCCCTCTTGAATCTCCTGCTCCACCGCCAAAGGATGCCATGCCTGTTCCAACGAGGCATATTTTAAGCGATTCGCCATATCAAACGCCCGACTCCCTCCTACCACATAGCGTTCTCCCTGCGGATGTGCCTGCAAAAGCCGTTCAAAATCGGCATCCCAAATCCACGAGACATCCTCACCATCCGCATACGCATCGTTCAGCAAAATCAAGACCCGAGCCGACGCATCAGCACTCACCAGCTTCAAAATCTCTGAAGCCCCTGCGGGATTTTTAATCAGCATGATTTTGATCTGCCTGCCTTGCACCATACGAGATTCCGCACGCCCGAACATACTTTGATGCCGTGAAAGCCCCAATTGAATGGCGGTTGGTAAAACCCCATAGTGAAGGGCAAACGCTGTTGCTTGAGCCACATTATAAGCGTTGTAAAGGCCGTCTAAGGGACTTTGCAAAAGAAAGGTAGTGTGAGCGTTAGTCGTGGTAAGGTCAAGCCTCATCCCCTGTTTTAACGCTTCAGATTCAGGTAATACACGTAGTTTGAGATCTAACGGAGGGCGTTTCGTGCCACACGCCGAACAGAACCAATCCCCCAAATGAGCTAAGGTTTGTCGATGATACGACACCGCCGACCCACATTCAGGACACACCGCCACCTCCTGCGGATGCGGAATCGCCTGCGTTAAAAGGCTTAGCGTGCTGTCGTGAGCGTCAACCTCCACGCCAAAATAATGCACGCTTAAACCCTGTCGTTTCGCCTCACGAGACATCGCCACGACCAAGGGGTCATCCGCATTGAGAAAGACCGCCTCTTGCACATCAGGAATACCCGCTTCAATAAAACGAGCCGTCGTGGAAAGTTCCCCATATCGATCCAGTTGATCCCGAAAGAGGTTACTCACTGTTAAGATTTGAGGCGATAATGCAGGCGACACTTGTTTAACAGTGGCTTCATCGGTTTCTAAGACGGCAATCGCTTCTTGATAAGTCCCCTTGAATTGAACACGCTGTGCCAAGCAAGTCGTAATCCCATAAATCAGATTCGCCCCACGTTCATTCAGTAAGCAAGCCCTTCCATCCGCCTCAAAAAAATCTCGTAGTAAGGTGGCGGTCGTGGTTTTACCGTTTGTGCCTGTCAACATAATACACGGCGGTAGTGATTGTCCTAGCGCCTTCAAAAAATCAGGATGCCACCTCAACGCCAGTTTTCCAGGTAAACTGGTGGCAGAACCTCGCCCCGTCCAGCGGATAAAAGCACTTAAGAGCTTCACACCTATAACGCAGAGGATGTCTTTAAATGTCCAAACGGTTTGAGCGGTCATGGGGTTCATTTGTCCAAGGCCCACAGCAAACACGCCATACGAATCGCTACCCCATTAGCGATTTGTTGCGAAATCAGGCTTTGCGGATGCCCTTGAATCGCTTCTTCCAGTTCAACTCCCCAATTCACAGGACCAGGGTGCATCAGTTTAAGTTGTGGAAATGCCTCTAAGTGGAAGGCTTTAATTTGAACCGACTGCACAAGGGCTTCTAAATCTTCAGCGGATTCGCTTTCAGAAAGACGTTCTTTTTGTAGACGCAACGCCATCACCACATCCACGTTTGCTAACACGGCATTTAAGTCTAACGCTTGAGGGGAATCCTTCACGCCCAAATCGTTTTTCCAATAGGTAAGGGTTTCAGGAGAAGGAGCTAGAGCATCAGGGGCGTATAGGATAATCTCTACCCCCAGTTTTTTGGCAAGCGTAAGCGTGGCGTTTACCACACGACTATGTTTCAAATCCCCCACAATGCCAAGCCGTAATTGTCTAAGTGCCTCAAAAGAGGCATTTGCCTGCTGATAAAGGGTGAGTACATCTAACAGCCCTTGCGTGGGGTGATCGCTCATACCATCGCCTGCGTTTAAAATGGCAATGCGTCCCTGTGTTTGAGCCTCAAGTTCCAAGTGAATGCCGTCTTGGGGATGACGTAATACAAGGGCATCTACGCCTAAGGCAATCAGCGTTTCAACGGTATCTAAAAGGGATTCCCCCTTATTGAGGCTCGATTGTTCCACAGGAAAAGGCAAGACCCTTGCCCCTAGATTCATCGCCGCCATTTCAAAGCTCAATCTGGTGCGGGTGGAAGCCTCATAGAAGAGCGTGCAAATGGTTTTGCCTTCTAGGGTTTTTTCGATAAATGGGGTGTTTGATTTTTGATGTAGAGCAAATTGATGTGCCTGTTCTAAAAGCCATTTTAGGGTTTCATCTTCCAAAGTATGAGAGCGAAGAAGAGAAGGCATAACAAAACTCCACAACAAATGTTAAATTTTTGAGAAAACACTTGCAAATGATTCTCAATTACGATAAGATACTAACATAAACAAAAACATGAGTTTTCAGACAACCCATGTTACTCCATTGTATGTTCAAACCAAAACAGAACTATTCAGACAACGCATCGCTTTGAGCGGTGCTTTTTTCTTGTTCCAAATTTTAAAGGAAAACAGGTAAAAAGTCAAAGGCTTCTAAACAATGAAGAGGGTTTTAATGCGATTCATGCGAATCCTTATGCTCTTGAGGAGGATGCTGGATTACAGGCAGGGGCATTCCTGCAAGC
This sequence comes from uncultured Vampirovibrionales bacterium, assembly GCA_964506805.1. Lineage (GTDB taxonomy): Bacteria > Cyanobacteriota > Vampirovibrionia > Vampirovibrionales > JAJTHC01 > JAJTHC01. Next base: position 10,479 of record CAZDMD010000009.1, read on the forward strand.
GACTTGGGATCTTTCGTGATGAACTCCTTAAAGGCGGAAAGAATATCAATCGGCACAGGGAAGACCACCGTACTGGAATTTTCTGTACTGATTTCAGCCAAGGTTTGCAAGTATCGCATTTGTAACGCCATGGGGTACTGCTCCATGAGTTGAGCCGCTTGACAAAGTTTTTCGGCGGCTTGGTATTCGGCATCCGCCCCGATGATTTTAGCACGACGTTCCCGCTCCGCTTCCGCTTGACGGGCTAAGGCTCGTTGCATATCGGAAGGCAATTCAACGTCTTTAATATCCACATTGATGACTTTAATCCCCCAAGGCTCGGTTTGATCATCAATAATAATTTGGATTTGCTTGGAGATTTCTTCTCGATTCGATAGCACATTGTCTAAATCAAATTGCCCAATAATGGAACGCAAAATACTTTGTGCCGATTGACTGGTAGCGTAGCCATAGTTTTCAATCGAAACAATGGCTTTCGTCGGGTCTTCCACACGATAGTACACCACCGCCGAAACACGCACGGTAATGTTGTCTTTGGTAATGACATCCTGCGGGGGAACATCCAGCGTTACGGTTCGCATGTCGACTTTTACCATTTTATCAATCAGCGGAATCACAATCCCAATCCCTGGCCCTAGAGGGCGTGGCATCACTTTCCCCAAGCGAAAGACGACCCCTCGTTCGTATTCGTTAAAAATGCGTAACCAACTAAACAAAATACGCAAAATCACAATACCCACCACCACTTGGGTAATCAAAGCGAAGATATTAAACTCATTCATATTACAATTCCTTCTCTACAAATCACATCAGCAAGGGTATTGTAACAAAATAAAGCAATTTTGGCTACGGGCTTGCAAGCCACGTTGCTTCGTGTTTAAATAAAGTAGACCCTAGTCAGATTATTCATTTGCTTTCTAATTCACTACACACTACGAACTATAAACTTAAAAACAAGGTTAAGATAATGCGTTTAATGACACATGCTCCTCTCTCACGATATACCCCTCCCACTCAACGTGTCGGTGATTTTACTCACTCAGCAGTAGCCCCTAAAGTAAATCCACAAGAAGAAGCTCCTGAAATCACTAAAACACAAAAAAATCCAGAAGTGGCACGCTTGATTGGAAGATTAAAAGAACTAGAATTTTTCACGAAACATGGTGGCTTCTCTGAGATGTGGGACGAGTATGCGACTATTCTGTTGAAACTTAAAAGTATGGGGATTGA
>CAZDMD010000009.1:11718-33215 GCA_964506805.1 uncultured Vampirovibrionales bacterium
CCCTACAACTTTTTGGAAAGAAGTGGCATAAGACGCTCTAGTTCTTACTGATGTAAGACTCCACCAAAGAAACGAGTTCGACTTGGAATTGGGACTTGAATCTCATTTGTGTTTAAAATAATATATGGAAATACAAATTCGGGAAGTGGCGCAGCTTGGTAGCGCATCTGTTTTGGGAGCAGAGGGTCGCAGGTTCGAATCCTGTCTTCCCGATATTTGTTTTAAAACGCCAACCCTCTTACGACCCTACCACTCTTTTTTCGATGTGCCTTTTATTTAAAAGTCTCTTCTGTTTGTGTTGAGGTATTTTTTGGTAACAATTCAGCACACTTCATTACAATTTTCACAAAATGCAACAGTGTTGCATTTTTAGATGTTTTGTTGTATACATAGATTCTATAGTGTTTGTATTGTGTTTCTGTTGTGTGATTGGTTTTTCTGAACTAGATAGGTTTCTCATGCGTTTGTCGACCGATGTATACTCGTTTTCATCTCAAATGCCCCCATTAACGCCTAGACTTAAACGGCAGGGGCATGATGAGCATGTGCCTCCCCAACCGATGAATCTGGAAGCCGAACCAATCAATACCCAAGAAGCCCGTTTATCGCAAATAGGCACAGGGCTATTGCTCGCAGGCAGTGTGCTGGCCTTAACGCACTATGAAGACATCACCAAGCTGGCACGCAACACCCTACGAAACGAAGCCAAGCTCCCCAAATGGCTACAACGGCAAGACGATAGCTCCGCCTTGCTGACGATGAATCCGATGACGTGGCTGAAATCGCTCGGGTTGATGGGGGGCGTGTCGCTGATTAACAAAGGCTTGGGCTTGGCGTTGCCAGCCCCTGTTTTAGCCCTTGAACTCGGAGCAGCCTTTCATAGCTTGATACCCGGTACAATCGGGATGAAAACTGCTCACTTTATGACAATGGCACCGCTTTTGGCAGGGTCTGCTCTGATTGCCAGCACGGCTCACCACAAAACCGATGCCTATATTGACACCAAAGACGACTGGTCGCCTTCTCAACGAGAACTCGCCAGAACCACCAGCGGATTGGTTACCTCGGGTGTCATGGCGGCAGGTGCCATGGCGTTATTTCCTCGTGTTCACTTGGGGCTAATGGAATTGAGAGATCCCTTTGCGAAAGCCTCCAAGCTGCGGCCGCTATGGGGAGGCGAAAAAGGCTGGTACATCAACACTGTGCATCATGTGGATGGACTCGTCAACGGCGTGCGTGAATCGGTGAAGCAGGCGTGGACGACTCGTGATGTGAAGGGCTTAAAAGCGACGTTTGAAAAGGCGTATCAAATCCCGTTTTTAGAGCAGGGGCATCCTGATTTAAAGGGGAAGGACAACTACTACAAGCAAAACGTCCCGAGTATGAGCCGCAATAGTAAAGGTGTTGAACAGTATCTCTATCAAATTTTACGATCGGTGCCTGAAACGGCGACTTCTCAAGCCTATAAAGCCAGTGTCCTCAACGGAAAGCCTGCTCATGGCGTTCGTGGTGTTCGTGGAGAAGGCGTGGCGAAAGCCTTTCAGCCGTATCTGCAAGCGGAACTCAAACACTTGGGAACGCAACACTTTGACGAAAAAGTCGATGCGTTGATGACCTCTCTCAATACCCCTGAACATAAGGCGTGGAAGGCGTTGCATGATGCCACCTCTCAAAAATTGGCAGAAGAAGAAATGCCAGAAATTATTCGTCCTGCCATTGTGGCTCAACACGTCTTACAAGAAGAAAGCATCCGTGCCTTAGAAAAAGACGACCCGATTCGTCAAGTCTTACGAGGGGTAGCCTTTCACGGCAGACCCGATGAAGCGTATCAGTACGAACTTAAAATCGCACAGCACAAGGCGGAATTGGAGTATCAGGCCAAACTGAAAGCCGAACAAGAACGTCTTGATGCCTTGCAAGAAGAGTGGGAAGACATGGCATACGGCTTGCAGAATGCTCAAGTTGAAGCGGAAGATTTAAAGGTTCGTAACGAACTGCACGAACACTTAACTTTTAACGACGTATCAAAAAAGATACATACCGAAGTTTTTCAACCAGAGGATGATATTCATAATACAAAATTAATCGCAAAGGCAATGGCTAAAATAGCTAAGCACAGAGAAGCATCACAAGCAGGCAAAAATATAAACCCACTCTTGGGAATGGGTAATCTTGGTGCTACAATGGGTGTTAAAGATTCTGTTGATGATTTAGAGGCAATATACAACCGTTTATTACAACGATATTCTAACCCACAAGAATATGAATCCTTAAAGGCAAAGTTCGCTCACGTCTGTGGTGATGCGAATTGTACAAGCAGCCATTCGCTAGGGGATATTGATTTTTCAAAACAAAACACCAATTTTTCTAGCTCGGGTATGCCTGAAATGCACCATGCCCACGCCTGCGATGACCCGACGCATCATCACGCCCCGATCGTCTCTCATGTGGATGTGCCTGAAGCACAACTGCCGATTGGCGACGGGGGCGACTTCTTTCACTTGGAAATGAGTCGTTACAAAATGCAAAAAGCCTTAGCACAAAAGCCTCTCACAGAAGATTTTGAAGGTGCAACTCGTATTGGAGGGAAAGGCACGCTAGAGTCTCTGGCGAATCATTGGGAACGATCACCTGATGCCCTCGCACGAGGCAACTCCTTAGAAAAAGCCTTTAGTCGAGTGAATAAAGATTTAGCCCAAATCCGCTTGCTCCACCAACAAGGACAGCTCGCCCCTGATACCGAACAGAACATCAAAGACGTTCTTTTGAAAAACAAATGGACACCCGAAGAGGCAAATCCCTTTATTACGAATTTAAAACTTTATACGGATAAAGCCGAACACATTAACGGACATAATCCGCAAGTGGTGAAAGCGTGGGCGATTATGGCAGGTGTGGGCGGTGCCGTCTGTGCGAATGGTTGTTGTGCAGGTTCTATTTTTTGCTTGAATGAAGCGGTGGCGTTGGCAGGTTCTCTTTATAGTTCTGTTTCTCAATCTTTAGGTGAACATAGAGAGAAAAAACACAAAACGCAAACGAAACAGGCTTCATCCTCCACCTAAAGGTTTTTATTTATTCCTTTAGATAAATATGCTATGATAAAATCGTCTTGAATAGACGCAGACTTGCTATATAGATCATGAAGGAATTAAACCCTATGTGGAATCGTTTTAATCGTCAACTCGTGTTCGCTTTAACGGCTTTCGTCTTAACGAGTGCTTCCGTACAAGCCTTTGCGGATGTGATTGGCTATGTGAACTATGAAAAAATCCGTAACGGTTATGAAAAAGCCCAAACCCTCATCGGAGATATTAAAGTCAAAGATGCTGGCTTACGCAAAACGCAAGCCGACTACATCAAGCAAATTGAAGATAGTCGTAAAGCCAATGCGAAAAATCCCATTGCCACGCAAAGTTTAGAATCTCAATTAGAAGCCAAGCTACAAGCCGACATCAAAGCTTTCCAAGAGTGGTCTAATACCAACTTAAAAGCCATTGACGACACCGTGCAAGCGACGATTCGTGACGTCGCCACACAAAAAGGGGTTACGGTGGTCGTGGATCAACAAGCCATTATAACAGGCGGTAAGGATTTAACGCCTGATATTATTCGTGCGTTAAATACTGCAAAATAAATCATTTCATCTATAATAAAAAAGCAAGGCAGTTCACACCTTGCTTTTTTATATTAGGAAAAAGGTTGAAGACGTTGTATAATCTTGAAGCACTTTTGTCAGATGTCCCTAAATGGGAAGGGGAATCCTCTCACTTGGCACTCATTGCAGGGGAAGGCACTTTACCCTTTAATGCCTTGCAAGAAGCCAAGCGACAAGGCTATAAAGTTTTTGTCTTCTTGATTCAAGGTCGCCCTCAAGATTTTCATCGGTATCGTCAAGTGGCGGACGGCGTGATGCCCTATCACTTGGGGCAACTTCGTAAAATGCTGGCTCATTTTAGAGACCTCAAAATTGCGAATGTCTGCTTTGCGGGTAAAGTCAATAAATGGCTTTTGTTCACCCAACTGAATTTTGACGGTTTATCCCTAAGACTCCTCACCCACATGCCTCGAAAAAATGATGATGCCCTGATGCGTTACATCATCGACGCTTACGCTCATTTGGGGATTCAAACCCTTCCTCAAGTGCAGTTTATGCAGTCGCTTTTTCAAGCAGAAGGCGTGATTGCGGAAGGCAAGCTCCTTTCAGATGCCGACTGGCTGGATGCGTGTTTTGGATTCGATACCGCCAAAAACATGGCGGCACTCGATATTGGACAAAGTGTGGTCGTCAACGATACCATGGTCATTGCCGTTGAAGCCATTGAAGGTACGGATGAGTGCATTAAGCGAGCAGGGCATCTACAACGCAAGCAAGGGGGATGTCTCGCCAAAGTAGCAAAACCCGCTCAAGATGCTCGCTTTGACGTGCCTGCTGTTGGCTTACGCACCTTGAAGCGAATGAAACAAGCAGGACTCAATCTATTGGTTACAGAAGCCCACGCCACTTTATTTTTAGATCCCCTTGAGGTGATGCAAGCCTTTGCAATGAAGCATGGTTTATCGATTCTTTCTGTTACGGCGGAAGGTTTAGCTTCGTGGCGTGAACAGCTTGAATCCAAGCAGTTTAAAGCCCCTGACGAAGTACATCAGCTGGAACAGCGTATCAGGTCTCCAAATGAAACGCAAGCGTCTGCATCGAGTTCACCAAGTAGCATTTCGCATTTGTTGATTTGTACGGGAGATACCTCCGCCGCCACACATGCCAGTGCCTTGGTGAAGGCGATTCAAGCACAGCATCCACAGCTTCGGATTTCTGCCGTTGGCAATGACACCCTGAAAAACGTAGGAGCGGAACTCGTGGCTCATCACGAGGCGTTTGGCATGGGAGGCTGGGGCATTGCATCCGCTCTCATGGGGATTTGGGGGCATTTCAGATTGGCACAACACTTAAAACGATTTATCAAAGAAGAGCGGGTGGATCGGGTCTTGTTGGTGGATTATGGTGGCTTTCATCTCAAACTCGCCGAACTGTTGTTTCGAGATGCCGATATTCGATACTACATTCCTCCGCAATTGTGGGCAAGCCGTCCGAAACGTATTGAAAAAATCGAACGCTTTATCACGAAAGTTTATACGATTTTTCCTTTTGAAAATGAGCTATACGCTTCAAAGGGGATTCCTTTCCAGTTTGTGGGGCATCCCTTACGGCAGTCCTTACCGCCTGCGGTTTCTAAGGCGGACTTTTGTACACGGCATTCACTGGATGTAAACGCACCGCTCGTGGGACTTTTCCCTGGTTCTCGCAAGGGGGAGATAGAAAGATTGCTCCCTGTGTTTGCGAAAGCCCTTGCGTTGTTGAAGCGTAAGCATCCGACTTTGCAAGTGGTCTTGGCACAAGCTCCTCATTTAAACGATGCCTTTATGCAGCGTGAGATAAACAAAGCGTTTCAAGCCTTTCCTGATGAGCATCCCCTTTGTGTGAAAGAGGAGAATCACGCCATTCTTTCTAGCAGTGATGTGATTCTTGGGGCTTCAGGGACGACCTCTTTAGAAGCGGCGTTGTATCACACGCCGATGGTGATTGCCTATAAAGTCGATGCCATTAGTGCTTTTGTGGCAAAACGCTTGATTACCGTACCCTTTATCGGCTTGCCGAATCTGTTAGTGCCTCGTGAAATGGCACCGATTTTACCTGAGCGTCTGCAAGAGGCTTGTACCCCTGAAGCTCTCGCACAAGATGTCTCCGCTTTTTTGGATCTTCAATCGCCTGAGTCTCAAAAGGCACGAGCAGGCTTGGCGTTGATTGAAGCCTCACTCGGGCAAGCCATGAGCCTAGAGGCATTCGCTGAAGATGTGGTGTCGTTGGTGTAACCATTTTGTAGAATGAAGGAGATGTACTTCATCCTCATCATACCTTTAAGAGATTCTTCATTTTGTTGTCTATGAAATATGTTATAATGAATCGATGTTATCATAAAACTTTTAGACTGAAAATTAGACTGAAGATAAAGTATTGATTGAGAAAAAGGATTTTTTTATGCCGAATTTGTTTACCCCTGTTAGCGTCAGTGCCGAATGTCCCTATATGCACGCGGATATTCGCACGGTGATTTTTCCCCTGTGGCAAGCGGAAGGTGCGGAAGGTTCTGAAAGTGAAGAAAACGAAAAATCCACCGAAAGTAAAACACCCCGATTCCCTCAAAATCATGGCTTAGATGCCTTGAGTAAGGTCTTAGGCGAATGCGTCTATGAACTCGCTCAAGCCGAGCAGTTTTCAGGAGCGAAAGGTAAAACGCTCGTCTTAAGAATGCCTGCCCATGAAGGGTCAGGCGTCAAGCGTGTCGTTTTGTTGGGCTTGGGCAAAGCCAAATCCGCCAATGTGGATTCGCTCACCAAAGCCTATACGGCAGGCTTTAAAACGATTCTTGGCTGGGAAGCGTCCTTGCATCAGGTGGCGGTGCCTGTTACCGCTGGGCATGAGGTGTTGGGCGGTTCGCTTTTTAATGATGAATCTAACAAGCAAACCCTTTCTTTGCAAGACGGGACGCTTGCTGTGATTTCGGCTCTGTATACCGCAACCTATGTTTCGGCGGAATCGTTAAAAGCAGGCAAAACCTTTAGTCAGCTTACCCTCACGCATGAAAATGTAACAGGTGTTCAAGCCGCATTGCCCTTTGCCTTCGCCTTAAATAATGGACGTGCCTTAGCCAAAGATTTAGTCAATAAGCCTGCCAACACCAAGTGCGTGCAAACCTTAGTCGATGCCGCCAAAGAAATTGCGGACGCTCATGCGGATGCCTTTACCTTAAACGTGGTGAGCGATTTAGCCACCCTTGAAAAAGAAATGCCCTGCTTCTACACCGTGGCTCGGGGGAGCGTGCAAGCGGATCCACCGCAGTTTATTCACTTGACGTATAAGGGTCAGAATCCAAAACGCAAAGTGGCTCTTGTGGGCAAGGCGGTTATTTTTGATACAGGAGGCTACCAAGTCAAACCTGGTAATTACATGGTAACGATGAAGGGCGATATGGCAGGCAGTGCCTCTGTATTGGGGACAGCTCGGGCGTTGGCAGAACTGAAGCCTGAAGGGCTAGAAGTTCACATGTTTATTGCGGCGACACCGAACCGTATTGATGCTTATGCCATGGTGCCTGATTCGATTGTGAATACCACCTGTGGCAAGAAGGTGGAAATCCGTCATACGGATGCCGAAGGGCGTTTGACGTTAATTGATGCCGTAACCAAAGCCACTGAAGTCGAGCCTGAAGCCATTTTAACCATTGCCACCTTAACAGGGGCTGCCAAAATGGCGGTAGGCAATAGCATTTGTATGATGTCGAATCACTCGGTGTGGGGTAAACACGTGGAAGCCGCTGCGAAAGCCAGTGGCGATGCCGTTCAATACGTCGATATTACCCCTGCTGATTTTGAGAACATCAAATCTAAACTCGATGGGGCGGATATTCGCAATACCAATCGGGGAAGTGAGCGAGGGTTTCAAACGGCAGGGGCTTTTGTGATGAGCGGTGCGAAAGACGATATGCCAGTCGTCCATTTGGACATTGCAGGGGCGGATATGCTTGAAGATGAAACCTCCACAGGCACGCCTGTCGCGACCTTGCTCACTTTTTTAACAGGTTTGGTGTAGGTATTTTATTAGATCTACCCCCCCACCCCAACCCTCCCCTTAAAGGGGAGGGAGCGAATTTTATTTTACTCAAAGGCTTCTGTCATGCTCCCTCATCTCGATGAAAAACCCGCTTTTGTCCAACGACTCTTTAACCGTATTGCCAAACGATACGACGCATTGAACAACATTATTTCTTTAGGGATGCACTGGTCTTGGAAGCGATATGCGGTGAATGCCTTAAATCTCAAGCCGTCGTATCATGCTTTGGATGTCTGCACAGGTACGGGGGATTTAATAGGCTTAATGCGTCCTTTAGTGGGTGAATTAGGGCAAGTAACAGGGCTTGATTTTAGCCCTGAAATGCTGGCTGTTGCCCAAAATCGCTTTCAAGGCGATGAGCGGATTCATCTTGTGCAAGGCGATGCGATGAATCTACCCTTTGAAGATGAGCGTTTTGAGGCAAGCATCATTAGTTTTGGTTTGCGTAATGTGGCAAACGCCAAACAAACCTTGCAGGAGATGCGTCGTTGTACGAAAGTAGGGGGAATGATTGTGAATTTAGATACCGCCCCGATTGCAAGTGTACCGTGCTTTTCATGGTATTTTAAGTGGATTATGCCTCGATTTGGTGAATGGTTTGCAGGAGATAAAGAAGCCTATCAATATCTGCAAGCCTCCACCGCACAATTTGAAAGCCCTGAATCGCTGGTGGCATTATTTGAAGAGATTGGTTTAGTCGATGTGCGTTCGGTTCGATTCGGCTTGGGTTCAGTGGCATGTATTGTCGGTAAAAAGATTTAAATCTCTCTTGGGTGCATCACGAAAATTTCCTCTGAAGACGACTATATTGTGAAGCAATGTAACAACATTGTTTAATTAAGTAAATAAGTTCATTAAGAAATCCTTTATTAAAGCACAAGCTCCTATTCAACCCTTCATCCAAATCAGCTTAACCCCTCTTCTATTTTAAACCGTGTTTATTACTGCGGATTTGTAATCAACCGATTATCACTTAATTCCCCCCCCCCCTACCCTTCAGAGAGAACCAAATACCATGTCTGGAATCGTCGCCTTTGCCATGATGCAAAGAAACACAGCCTTGTTGTATGACAAACGCTGGCAACAACAGTTACTAGCTTTTTCGCTAGAAAACTTACAGAGCCAAAGCTTTGCTATGCAGAGCATGCAGCAAAGCACAGAGCCTAACTCCCCTTATTACATTTTGTTCCAACAACAGTTGGCTGCTTTATACCAGCTTGAAAAACAAATTCGCTTACAACAGCAACAAATTCAACAACAAATCACCGTGTTGGAAGCCTCGTCTGAAAGTCAGCAAAAAATTGTTGAAAACTGGTCGAAAAAAGCATTCAGCTATTTCGCTTAGTCTTAAAAGTTGCCTCTCGTTCAAAATAATCCGCATAGCCCTTATCCTCATCAGCCTCTCTCTCTGATGAGGATTCGGCATTTTGTAACAATTTTGTTTCAAATCAAGTAAAATAGTGGTCAAAAAAAATTGACTCGTGTTATAAATAATATGTTTGTTTTGTAAACTGTTTGAACTATAAAGAAAAAATAGAATGCGATTAAATGCCTTTTCCTCACACCAGTATAGGTCTTCTTCTAATGCGGAATACTACCCCACCTCCACCCAACGAGAGGGAGAAAAGAAGAGACAAAAAGTCAAACAGATAAAAACCTCTCAACTGCAAGGCGTTCTAAATAGTGTAGGAACGATTCCACAAGTGGAAAAGGTCTACAAGGAAGACAATACGATTTATGTTCTTTACAACAATTATGACAAAATAAGTAAATTTTCAGTATTAGACAAGACTGCACAAGACCTTGACGCTGAAATCCGTCGAGACGCTGGTACCATTGCTCGAAAAGTAAAACATCAACTTTCTGTACTGGCTTAAAACGCTATTGTGGCAGAGCCGTGGTGGGCATCGCCACCGATTTAAGCCTTATCGTGCGACGCTTCTTCTCTCTTAACACCACGAGCTTAAAGGTCGTTCCCATAGGGGCTTGTCGCACCTGATTTTGTAACTCTTTCGCCGTTTTGACGGTTTTTCCATTGACTTCTTGAATAATATCGCCTTGTGCCAAGCCAGCTTTTTCCGCAGGAGAGTTAGGGGCGACGTTCATCACCACCACGCCTTTGGTGGCGGGAATCACATTCAGTTGTTCCGCTATTTCAAGGGTTAAATCATGCAACGCCACCCCCACATAAGGACGCTCCACTTTGCCCGATTGAATCAAACTTGGTGCGACGCTTTTAATCGTATTCGCAGGAATCGCAAACCCGATATTTTGGCTGTTGCCTGCCATGGCGGTGTTAATTCCCACTACTTCGCCGTAAAGATTCACCAAGGGGCCTCCCGAATTACCAGGATTGATAGCAGCATCGGTCTGAATAAAGGGGACTTCTTCATTGAGTCCTGGAACTTGACGAGCCATCGCTGAAATAATACCCAGCGTTACCGTGTGATCAAAGCCAAGAGGCGACCCCATCGCAATCACCCAATCGCCTGAACGTAGTTGAGTCGAATCCGCTAATGGAGCTGCTTTTAGAGGGGTTTGGACGTTTTGGAGTTGAATCACCGCCAAATCCGTCAAGGGATCGGTGCCAATCACTTTAGCAAGATATTGCGTGTCGTCCTGCAAGGTAACCTGCACTTGGCTTGCCCCTTGAATGACGTGGTTATTCGTTAGGATGTAGGCGTTTTTAGCATCGTAAATCACGCCACTGCCTTGACTCGCTTGTTCTTTAGGAGGCATCGGCAATCCGCCACCGAAGAAATAATCTAAAATCGAAGCCTCTGAAAAGACATCGCTACTAGGCGTAAGTTTCACATCGATATTCACCACACTAGGGGCTAGCGTTTCAGAGACATCCGCAATCAACGTGGAGAAATCCCCTGAAATCGGGGGACGACTGACTCGCTTAAGCGGTGTTTCAATCGTAGGGGGTAGGGTATTGGAAGGAGAGATGACTTGACGCAGCTTCTCACTCCATTCAGGAAAAAGTAACAAAGTAAACGCACCCATTGAAAACATCAAAGCAAACGCACTAAATAATAAGGGCAGTCGAGAGCCTCGACGTTGACGATAAGATGAGGGGGATTCTGGCGTTAAAATAGGTGAATCTTGAGTCATGGGGTATTATCTCCTAATGATACACGGAATTAAATCATCGATATTATAGCAAAAAAGGATGAATCTACGGTATAATATAAAAGTCGTATTTGAAAGGGACTCCCCATGACCTTGACCGAATCCGAATGCCACACGATGCCTTCGCAATCGGAAACGCCTCCCCTCATGCAGGTGGAAGGACTCCGCAAATACTTCCCTGTTCGAGACGGCTTTTTTAACCGTAAAATCGGGGATATCAAAGCCCTCGACGGCGTAAGTTTTAACGTTCACGCTGGCGAAACCCTTGGTATTGTGGGCGAAAGCGGTTGCGGAAAATCCACGCTGGCACGCTGTTTGTTGCGTTTAGATGAGCCTGATGCAGGGCGAGTCGTCTTTGATAATGAAGCGTGGCTGGATTTACCTCCTCGTCTTTTGCGTCAAAAGCGTGCCGATATTCAGATGATTTTTCAGAATCCCTATGCGAGTTTGAATCCGCGTTTGACGGTGGGGCAAGCGATTGCCGAACCCCTAGAGATTTTCAATCGGGCGAAAGGGGAAGCCTTGCATCAAGAAGTCTTAGCGTTGTTGGATATGGTGGGACTTTCGGCAAGCCTCAAAAACCGATTCCCTAGCGAGCTTTCAGGGGGGCAACGTCAACGGGTGTGTATCGCTCGGAGCTTGGCGTTGCGTCCCAAGTTGATTGTGGCGGATGAAGCGGTCAGTGCCTTAGATGTTTCGGTGCAAGCCCAAGTCTTAAACCTCATGGATGACTTGAAAAAAGAATTGGGACTCACTTATATTTTTATTGCCCATAATTTAAGTGTGGTTGAACATTTTTGTGATCGGGTGGCGGTCATGTATCTCGGTAAAATCATGGAAATCGGCGAAACCCGTGCTGTTTTTGAAACACCTCAACATCCTTATACCAAAGCCCTACTCAGTGCCATGCCTGTGGCGGATCCCGTTGAAGCACGCCGATTGCAAGCCAGTCGCATCAGTTTGCAAGGGGAACTTCCTAGCCCGATGAATCCGCCGACGGGTTGTCGCTTCCATACCCGATGTCCTGAGTGCTTTACCTCCTGCGATGTGCAAGAACCTGCGTTACTTCCTGTGAATGACTTAAGTGGTTCGTCTCATTTTTCGGCGTGTCATTTGGGACGCATCACCGTCGAATAAGGAGACCTTCCCATTATGAGTGCCACGCCAGCTGAAGCCTTTAAGCGTTTTTTGAATACGTTTATGAGCAATAATTTTGGTCAAGCCTTTGACATGTTTTCTAAAAAGTCTCGGGATTATTTTTTGGATTATACCTATAAGCTCCTTGAAAAACGAAATAAAGAAGCCGTAGAAGTCTCAGGTATCGGCACAAAAGAAGTGCATATGATGTTTCGTTCCAATGAGAAAACCTTAATTCATACCTTTTGGAAGACGTTTTACTTTAATAGTGGTACGCAAGAATTGTATCAATATGGTCAGTATTCTGTGAAAGAAATGCAAGGCAACAAAGCCATTGTCTCTGTCAATCTCAAATATCCCAATGGGCAAACAGGCAGTGTGGATATTCAAATGTTTAAAGAAGGATCCGACTGGAAATACGGCTACATTGAATCGGGCTTAAGCCTTGAGCGTTAGCAATAAGCATAGCGACAACGAAAAGACACGCGATGATCAATTTTCAAAACACGCTCGCTCTCTACTGCTCGTGTAAAAATCCACCTGCACACACCATTTCAACCGTTTTCATCAAAAATAGTCGCCCTGCGGTGCTTTGTTCCAGCAAACTTTCTTCGCCGCCTAAGTGAGGCACTCGCATAATAGCAGGCTCTAGGGGGTCAGGCGGAATATAGAGGCTGGCGAGCTCAAACGGGAGCAAATCGGTAAAGTCAAAGGTCTCATAGGTGTGAGCTAAATCGTGAAAATCCCCTCGAATCGCCAGAATACGTCCTGTAAACAGCGGTTCTTTCCCCCCACGAGCAATGGCTAAGGGCTTGTGATTGCCACGACTCGTAAAACTCAAACAATGCCACATAATGTTTAACACGCCAATGGAGCGATCGGGATCGACTTCGGAATAAATACGGTGCGTTTCCATGTCTCGGTGATTGAAGTTGGACTTAAAAGACTCACAGACGACGCTTAAATCATCGAGCAATTCTTCAAAAATCTGTTTCGTGTTTTCGACAGCACGTTCATGTAAAGACGATTGATGCGTCATATGTCCTGCCAATAGGGCAACTCGCTTCATTAGCTGTTGCTTCAACTGCTCTTCGGTACTGAGTTCGGGTACGGGATGAGACGCACGAGGGAGCTGAATCCCTGTGGGTTCCTTTTGCAACAAAGAAGCACGCCGAAACGAAGCGGTATTTTCAAAAGAATGAGCAGGGGACATAAGCACTCCAAGCAAGTTTACAGAAAATGTAGAGGGGCGGTATTGAGGGTTAAATCCTATTTACATTACACGTCATCACTCACCCATTCGGCGATACGACTACAAACACATTACTACAAAATGCTTAGCCGACCAAAGGGGTTCCTTCACTTCAAGTTTTAGTATATCACTTTTATGAAAAGTCTCCACTTTTTTATTCAAATTAAACCTAAGTTACTCCAAATAGTGTAGATGCCATTCCTTTGCTTGAGTTTATCTAAAAAATAGGGTAAGCTGAAAGAATATGTTTTTAAAACACTATAGATGTTTTGCTAAATCAATGAGGTGAGAGAATGTTTCGACGGTTTTTCATAGGTCTTTGTGCGGTTTTTGTTGCGTGCCTGTCTTCTTTTCCAATGGCATCCTATGCGGAATCGGTGCAGTTGTCTCCCATTGTGCATGACGAACCTCAAGGGGGTTATATCTTTACCGCACTCGCTCCTTTGCCTAGCGTCTTGCCTGATGTTCAAAATACAAGCAACACCCCTACGTCACAAAAACCTAGCACCCAAATCGTGCTTAAAAAAAAAATAGTATTGCAAGGCGACTTCACTTGGCTGACCGTAACACAAACGGCAAATGACGCATCAGCGACATTTCCGCTTTATCTGCTGGTGCAATGGATGAATCGTTCATTTAAAATTTACCCGAAAGCATCCGAGACACCTGATGAGTGGGTCGGATTTTTGGCGGTCGATCCCCTTTCCAAGACAGGGCGATACACCGTTGTGATTAAAGACCCTCAAGGACAAGCGTTGGCGAGTACTACCTTGGAAGTCCGTTCCGCTTCCTTTCAATCTCAATCCATTCAAGTCTCTAAGTCAACGGCAGGTTTGCAAGCTGAAGCAGGCGAACTCGAACGCGTAAATGCCTTAAAGCACTTGCATTCGGGGCATCGGTACTGGCAGTTTCCTTTGCGGTTTCAAAAACCTGTACCGCAGTGTATGAATTCGCCGTTTGGGGTGAAGCGTATTGTCAATGGTCGATTTACGGGGAACTATCACAAGGGGATTGATCAGAAATCACCGCAAGGGCAAGTGATTGTCTCCCCTGAAGCGGGGAAAGTGGTGATTGCCAAGCCGTTTCAATTGCATGGCGGAACGGTCGGACTTGATCACGGGCAAGGTATTAGTAGTATTTACATTCACATGAGCCACATTGCCGTTAAAGAAGGGGAAAGCGTTCAAAAAGGGCAAGTTATCGGCAAGGTAGGAGCCACAGGCTTTGCAGCGGGGCCTCATTTGCATTGGGGTGTGTTTATCAACAGCATCCCGATTAACCCTGTGTCGGTGGTGGCAGGGATTACGCCGTGTTAGGGGTGGCTATCGTTTGACTTTGTTGCGAATCGCTACCCCGATATACTGTTGTCGGATGTATAGACGCTCTACAAAAAACGCTGAAAACGACGATATACTGAAAGGGATGATTCCGAAATTGTTTAAGTCGATATTGTTTTTCTCGTTCCCACTTTTGTTTTAGGAATGTAATAACTCCTTGCCTTCTACCTACAACGGCTGTAAACTCCAATTAGGCTTACTTTACAGGATTTATGGAGACTCGGTGGCTATTAGGATTATAATCAGGTATTACCCTTCGTGCAATTTCTGGACAAACCTGAGATAGGTCTGAGTTTCCTGTTTGAAAATAGCTTGGATAACCGTCAACAGGGATTTCTCTTGTTTCGTTTTCTCTTAAGTCCAAATGACGTTGCACGTTAGCAAAGGGTTGGGGATGCCCCTCAATACCTTTTATTATACCTTTGTGCTGTACCATACAGGTAACTTCTTCACCTAGTTTACTCGCTTCAGTTTTAAGATTTGTTTGATAGCCCAGTGTACTACCTATGCCAGTTAGAAACGACAATACTAATAAAGGTAATACGTTTGAACTCTTAGGAGAACGAGCCATAGTCAAATCCTTTCTTATCTTCATGCGAGACGCTTAACGCCGTATTGTTTCAGAGATATAGGCAAAAAGCACGCTCAAGCCCCTGAAATGCTAGTGTAGTTTAATCTGTAACATTGCGTTACGTTCACCCACTTCACCTAAGCGGACGATTAAAATCGAGCAAGCCTAAATCCGAAGCAACCGACTGCCAGCTTTCCGCACTGAGCAGTTCCGCATGATTCCAAAACTGTTCCAGCTTATAAAAGCCGCGTGCCTCTTCTTGCATTACATGCACCACGACATCGGTAAAATCCAACAAACACCAGGTTTGAGAAACATCCTGCTCATTACCCGCGGGGTGATTGCCAGCGTGTTTGAACTCATATAAAATTTCTTCCGCAATGGCTTTAACTTGCGGTTTAGAAAGCCCAGAGCAAACCACGAAATAATCGGCTAAGGTGGTAACTTCCGCCGTGCGTAGGACTTGAATGTTGACGGCTTTTTTAGAATCGGCTAAATAGGCTGCCCAACTCGCCCATTCTAAAGGCGTTTGGGGGAGTCGTTTGGGGGCGTGAGAAGAGGCATTGTCCGTAATTTGTGTCATGATTAAAATCTTTATATTGTCTATTTTAATTAAATTAGAGCATCTTTGTTCATTCGCTCGTGTGTTCATGCTACAATAAAAAAAATCTTTCACCAAATTGTTTATGAAGAGACGCTTACATGACTGTGCCTTGTTTTCTTGTCATTCCTTTAGATGCTCGCCCTGTTTGCCATAAAGCAGTGTGGGATTTGGCACGATTGACGGGCTTTCAAGTCGTATTGCCCCCTAAAGAACTCTTGGGCAATTTGAAAACACCAGCACCTTTAAATGAATTGCGGAAGTGGATGCAACATACCTTGCATCGCTATGATGTGCAGGGTGCCGTGGTTTCGCTTGATTTGTTGAGCTATGGCGGTCTCATCCCGAGTCG
The DNA here is from genome assembly GCA_964506805.1 of uncultured Vampirovibrionales bacterium. GTDB lineage: Bacteria > Cyanobacteriota > Vampirovibrionia > Vampirovibrionales > JAJTHC01 > JAJTHC01. Next base: position 27,770 of record CAZDMD010000009.1, read on the forward strand.
CTTGGGGCATGAGTCGAATGAAGATTTAATCCGAGAATTGGAAAAAGGCCTAGCTCTTTTAAAGGATGTGCCAAAACTCTACGGATTTTCGAGCATTTTACGGATTCCCAGCTACAATAATAGTGAAGAAGAGCCTGAGTATTGGGCAGAATGGGGCGAGACACTAGCACGATTTTCCGCTAAACTGCATCAAAAAAACATTTTACTTCAAAATTGGCGATCCCTAGAATGGGACGAACCCAAGCCTCCGACGGACATCATCAAGGATTTTGTCGCTCGTCGTGAACGCAATCATTGGCATAATTTACGCCTTTTACAGTTGTTGCAACAAAAGCGTTTGCATCAGCTGGTCTTTTGCGAAGATGATCGGGGCGAATTTGGCTTAAATGTACATGAAGCCAACGTGTTACGAGAACGCATTGAAGCCTTAGGTTTAAGCGACGTGGGGCATGTGCAAACGGGGGCAGATGAAGTCGCTCAAACGCTTTTAATTTCGGCGTTGCAAGATGTAATTCAAGATACGGTAACCGTCCATGTGCATTCGGCACAATCGTTGGATGTGTCGGCTAAATTTGACGGCGTTTCGATTCGTCATGCCCTGTTTCAACGATTTCGAGCCTGTTCTGTGAAGAAAACACCTCATGTCCATTCAGCGGATATTGTCATGGTCGTGCATGCCCCGCATTATGAAATGGGTGATCACGGGATTGGGTTAAAGTCGGATACCGTCATGGATGATGCCTATGCCACAATGGCACTCGTAGCGGAGTATTTGGCAACGGGTAAAGCGGTGGTTTTGGTGGATGTTGCCTATGCGAATGGGGCGGATCCCTATTTGCTAAAGGTGATGAAAGATGAGCCTGATGTCTTGCCACAACTGGCTAGCTATGCCGCTTGGAATACTCCAGGGAATGCGATGGGATCCGCCTTAGCGATGGGAATCGGCTACTGGTATGCGCAAAAATATGCGACAGGGTCATGGTCTCGGCATAAAAAGACTTTAGCGACTCGCTTGTTAGATGATGGGGTGTATCAATCTCATGTAAGGGCTTTGTGGCGATTGAGTCAGCGTCCTTTAGATAGTGAGCATTTAACCGATGCCTTGTTGCGTCATGGGCGTTGGATATTGACCGCCTTAGGCTTGGGCAATAAGCGTATTCAAGCGTCGTTTCCGTGCCACCGTACCTTTGAATGTGAAATCGACTTTTTGCGGTAACGGTTTTAAGCCGTTTTAAAATAGAGCTGTAAACGATACACATCTTGTATAATATCGGCTGAAATGTTTGTGCCTGCTTGTTTGTGTGTGATGCTTTTTATCCATGTTTGCAAAGCCTGTTGGGCTTCAGGATCTGTCCCATTTTTTTGTAAGCCAAGCCAACGATAGTATTGATCTTTTACCATTCGTCCCCATTGTTTTTTGATGTTCTCAAGGAATACCCCCCATCGCCATAGGGTATTTTCCCATGAGCTACTGTGTTGAGATTCGGCTTCATACAAGCGTGCATATAAGCCTTCAAGCTGTTGAAAGTGAAGCAAATCTCGTTCAAAGTGATTCAGCAGATGAAAGCATCCGTGCGTATTGAGAGCCGTGCGAATCCAGTCTTGATACTGATGCAAGGGTTCTAAAATGGTACGGGTCTCTTGATGTTCCTGCTGCCAATAGCGACGCTTTAACGCAGGCGACTGTAAATGCACCGAAAGCCCTTGCGTCGTTTTGGAATCGACGAGGTTGAGAGAGGTATGACGAGGCATCGCTTGAGACGCATAGGCAAAGGGATTGGGAGCTGTTTGACGAGAAGTGCTTTGATGAGATGTCTTTTTCATGTTATTAGTATGAAAGTTTAAATCGTGCTTGAACTCCTCTACTCAAACGAATCTTAAAGCACCTTTTCTAAAAGGCGACGCAAACGCTGTAATAATCGTTTTTCTTTACTGCGTACCGCCTGATAGCTCACCCCAAGCGCTTGGGCGAAGGCGTGAATGCTTTTCACATCCTCAATCGCATTTAATCCATATCGATGTTCTAAATAGTCTTGTTCCGCTGGCGTGCAGTAGTGTTTGACGGTATGTCTAACTTGCTGGTGTCGTTCTTGGGTGATGAGTTCATCTAAAAACGTAACCGACATCCACAACGAACGCTGATTGAGTTCTAAATCTAAGTGGCTAGACTTACATTCTTGCCGATGCTTCCACTGTTTTTTTGCCCATTGCCATAAACCATAATGTAGTATTTGCCTCAAATAGCTGTTGCATTCGCCTTCTGAACGCTCAAGATTGAGGTGGGATAGGGCATCATGCAAAATCACCAAGACTTCCGCTTCAAGCTCTTTGACCTCTAAAATAACAAGTTGATGCTGAAAGGCATATTGGCGAATGTCTCGGATGCGAGACTGTACCCATGGCTCCCATAAGCCACATAATTCTTTAAAGCCTTTTGGGCATCCTGCCTTGGCACGACGGTACACATCCTTCTTGGATGCTGACATGGTGGTTTGTCCTTAACGTTTTTTTAATCACCCTTACCTTAACACTATGCGGTAGGATTTAATCTATTACAAGAATAGTTTTTAAATTGTGATAAATTGTTACAATGGGTTTAGTTCTGCTCTGTTTGGGGTATCCTTAAGGCTGAAAATCTTTTTAATCAAGTAAAAAGGCAAGATAAAACATGTTTGAATCAGACGCCTCTTCGGCGTGGTTGGTCTTAGAAAACGGGGCGATTTATCAAGGCACAAGCATCGGCAAACGTGGCGAAACGTTCGGCGAACTGGTGTTTAATACGGCGTGTACAGGGTATCAAGAAATCTTGACTGACCCGAGCTATAAGGGGCAAGTGGTGATGATGACCTCCCCTGAAATCGGCAATACAGGTATTAACACGGAAGACATGGAATCTTTAAAAATGCACACCGCAGGCTTTGTGGTGAGACGCTTGAGCAAGGTAACCTCCAACTGGCGAGCGGCGGGGAGTCTGAATACGGCGCTTAAAATCGCAGGGGTAGTGGGCATTGAAGGCGTGGATACCCGAGCCATTACCCGAGCCGTTCGTAGTGAAGGGGCGTTAAAGTGCGGTATCACCTCTAACGGCAATCATTTAGAAGACTTTTTAGAAGTCGTGCGTTCGCAACCGAGCTTAGACGAGCAGGATTTGGTTTTTCAAGTCTGTACGCCTGAAGGCTATACGCTGAAAGGGAGCGAAGGCGAGGCGTTTGACTATCCGCTGAATCGATTAGCCGTTGTCGATTATGGTATTAAGCAAAACATTTTACGGCAACTGCAAAAACTGGTCAAAGAACTCATCATCTTTCCTGCGACTGCCACCTATGACACCATTGCACCGCATTTGTGTGATGCCGTCTTCCTGTCGAATGGGCCAGGCGATCCACGGCGTTTAAGTGGGGCAGTGAGTTTGGCTCGGCGTTGTATGGACAACGGTCTCCCGATTTTTGGGATTTGTTTGGGGCATCAGATTTTAAGTTTGGCGATGGGCTTAAGTGCCGAAAAAATGCCCTTTGGACATCACGGAGGCAATCACCCCGTGCAGGATTTAGAATCAGGTGTGATTTACATCACCAGTCAAAACCATAGTTACGGCGTTTGCCCGCCTAGCGATGCCCACTTGGCTCAAGAGGTGATTATTACGCATCGCAACCTAAATGACGGCACGGTAGAAGGCATTCGCCACAAGCATTTACCTGTGATGAGTGTGCAGTTTCACCCTGAAGCGGCTCCTGGTCCTGAAGAAGCGAGCGTGATTTTTAAGCAGTTTATTGACGCTTGCGTTCAAGCACATCCCCCTGTACGAGTATCCGTCGGATGATGCTTCACATCGGGCATCAGATTTTAATTGTGCCAAGCGTCGAAGAGGCGTTACCGTTTTGGACAGACGGCTTGGGTTTTGTGGTTTCTAAAAGGTTTCAAAACGGCTATGTAGAACTGCAATCGAGTACGGGACAAGTATTGGCGTTGGTGGAAGCCAAGCTCATGCAAGCGATTCTGCCTGAGACATCTTTTCAAATGCCTTCTCATACGCCGAAGAGTTGGCAGAATCCCTTATTTTTTAGTCTTGAAGTGCCTGACTTAAATTTAACCCTTGAACGGATCAAGTCCTATCAAGTTCAGATTTTGCAAACCCCTCAAGCAATGCCATGGGGAACAACGGTGGCCTTTGTGCAAGAGCCTTTGAGTGGTTTGTGTTTTGAAATCATGCAAAACAGGACGTATAAGGATTCTGTACAATGACAACACCTTTTTTGCCTCTAACGCACGATGCCCCCACCATTGTCGCCCAAGCCACGGCATCAGGTCCAGCAGGGGTCGCTATTTTGCGTTTAAGTGGTTCGCAGGCTTGGGGGGTGGCACAAAAACTCTTTCACGGTTCCCCCCTTCGCAAGGGACGCATCGCCTACGGCACGATTCAAGCCCCCCACACGCAAGAGGTCATCGATGATGTCATTGTGCTAGCCTTTCAAGCCCCTCATAGTTTTACGGGGGAAGATGTCATTGAAATTCAATGCCATGGGGGGCAGGTCATCCCCCAGCGGATTTTACAACTGTGCTTAGCGGCAGGGGCGGAACTCGCTCCTAAAGGAGAATTTAGTCGTCGAGCCTTTCTCAACGGCAAGCTGAATCTGACACAAGCCGAAGCCATTGTCGATGCCATTCACGCCGAAGGGGAAGCCTTAGCCAAAGTGGCGGTGCAGTCTTTGTATCATAACGCATTAGGCAAGCGATTGTTGCGTTTAAGGGATGTGTTGATTGACATTCAAGCGGATGTCGTGGCATCTATGGATTATCCTGAAGAGGTGGATGAACCCGACACACAAGGCGTGTTTGAAAAATTATCCGCTTTGATTGAAGAAGCCAACGCCTATACGGTGCAATCGAAACGTTATACATTGATGCGAGAAGGCTTGAAAATTGCCTTGCTTGGGCAACCAAATGCAGGGAAGTCGTCCTTGTTTAATGCCTTGTTGACGCAGGAGCGAAGCATCGTAACGGAACAGGCAGGCACAACTCGAGACGTGGTTTCTGAACGGCTTTTGGTGGGAGGCGTGCCTATCACGCTGGTGGATACCGCAGGTTTACGAGAGGCGGACAATGTGATTGAACGCATGGGCGTAGAGCGTAGTCTACAAACCGCTCAACAGGCAGATGCACTGCTGTATTTGGTGGATGTCGAGACCTTAGACTCCCCTGCTGATGCCTTGCCAAGCGAAGACGAACGGATCTTGGCACAACTGCCCCCTGAAACGCCGTTGCTTAAAATTTTCAATAAAGTGGATCGGTGTCGCCCAGAGGCTAAAACAGAAAGGCAAAGCGTGCATCCCGATTGGCATTTAGATTGGGTGTGGGTGTCGGCGAAGCATCATGTGGGGATTGAGGCGGTTTTATCTTGGTTGGAGGCTCAAATCCAAGCAGGCTTGGGGAATCCCACGACGGAAGA
>CAZDMD010000010.1:0-33052 GCA_964506805.1 uncultured Vampirovibrionales bacterium
ACTTAAAAATCCATACGGAAACGTTAGCAAAGGGACACCAAAAGCTTGAAAAAAACTTGCCGAAAAATTCAAGATGACACCGGAACAAGTCAAAGAGCTTTTCAAGACAAATCCTAATGGATTTTATAAAGTAGTAGGTGGAACTGCTACAGGAGCAGCCCTTCTTGGAGGTGGAACAGTCGCTGGAGTTACTGCCTTAACCGCCGAAGAAAGAATGATGGGCACATTATCATACGCTTTCTAACGCTTCACTTTGAAGCTGGCTTACATACAGAGGGTCTAGGATCTAGGCCCTCTGTATTGGTATGGCGACGAAAATTGAGAGAGTATCGTCTGCATTAAGTTGCCTCCCCCTTGAGCCATACTGGATTGCATCATGCTTGGCATCATCATTTGAGGCTGTTGCACCCTACTCGGCATCATCATTTGAGGCTGTTGCATCATGCTTGGCATCATCATTGGGGGCTGTTGCATCATGCTCGGCATCATCATTTGAGGCTGTTGCATCGGGCTTGGCATCGTCATTTGAGGCTGTTGCATCATGCTTGGCATCATCATTTGAGGCTGTTGCATCGGACTCTGCGTCATCATTTGGGGCTGTTGCATCATGCTTGGCATCATCATTGGGGGCTGTTGCATCGGGCTTGGCATCATCATTTGAGGCTGTTGCATCGGGCTTGGCATCATCATTTGAGGCTGTTGCATTGCTTGCATTTGCATCGGTTGAGCTTGTGGTACTGGGGTATGAAAAGAAGGCACATCTTTATAAACGTGTGCATCACCTCGTCCTAACATCAATGCTTTTAAACTAAAGACAGGCACGGCAGCTTGTCCGATATATTGAGGCGCCATGTAGCCCATAAAGCCATCCATGCGAACGGGGCTGTCGTACTTAACGGGGTTGTATCCCACATTGGGATTAAATCCCGTATAAGTAGTAGGGCTTTGTTGAATCGGTTGATAATTGGGTGCTGGCGGTGGCACCGTTCCATAAGTAAACGATGCGTTTGGATTAAACGACATAATGTATGATAAGCCTTTTATATTTTAAATGTAGAATTCAATCTATTCCATTAGAGAGATTCGGTTCTAATCCCCAGTGATTTCAGTTTTGAGCGTTTTTTAGTCATCCGTTTGTTTGCTAGGCGATAAAGCCTCAACATAGTAACAAAGACGCTCATTTCAAAGAAATTGCCTCTTTGATACATTAAGTTACATTTTAAGGGGCTTCAGGGAAGTCGGAGGCTTTGACATCATGCAACCACCTGCGATATTGCCAATCTTCATAAGAAACGCAATACTCATATAAACTTTTCAGTAAGACATCACCCGTAGGGCTTTTCCCTTGAAATAGCGTCATGGGGCTTTCTACGGTGAGTTCAATTTCGCTTACCAAGACGTCTCTCACCTTGTCGTCAGAGCTTTTTTCGGGGTGCTTTAAATGCCACAACAACCAGTCTTGCAGGATGCGAATCGCCGAACCACGCTCGACGAATTGGGCTTTTAAGGTTTCCGCAAAAGACTCTAAAATCATAAATGCCCTTTCTTAGGGTATCATCCTATTCAGGATAGCATTGACACGTGCAAAATGAATCGGTGTTTTGACGCATTTTTTAGCTTGTGTTTAAATAAATAATACTTTCCCTCTCCCTTAGGGAGAGGGTTAGGGTGAGGAATTTAAGGAGTTCAAATAGAGCTTGTGCGTCCCTCCTCCTAACCTCCTCCCTAAGGGAGAGGGAAATGAAACCATCTGCTCTTTTTTAAGCATGGATTCCCCCAATAAAGAAAGCCGTCTTATGCCTCACACCACGACACCCCTTGATGAATTTCCCGTCCACGTTTTAAAAAATGAAGCCAGTCCGCACGGTGTGTTGAAACTCACCTTACAGTTTGAAGTGGGGCGTTTACACGGTCTGCCTCATACCCCCCAAGCAGGGCAGTTTTTAATGTTAGATGTACAGGATGATGCTGGCTTTCGCTTTCGTCGACCGTATAGTTTACTGACGTGGAATCCCGAAACGCAAATAGGCGAAATCCTCTACAAAGTGGTGGGAGAAGGCTCGCAGTGCTTAGCCAACTGGCAAGTCGGACAAAAAAGCGTGGCGTTGTCCTCTTTAGGCAATGCCTTTCCCGCCGTTTCATCCGCTTCTACCTTATTGATTGCAGGCGGTGTCGGGCTTGCTCCGTTGCTTTTTTGGGCAGAACAAGGGCGTTTACATGGCTGGCAGGATGCCGATATGCCCACCCTCGTCTATGGCGTGCGGACTCACGTCGAAGCCGATTTCGTTTCAGAGATGCTTCATCGCCTCATCCCTTCAGAAAAACTAATACTTTGCACCGATGACGGCTCACACGGTTGGCACGGACACGCCGTACATTGGCTTGAACATCAAGACGTGGAACGGCTTCAACACTTTAAACATGCCTTCGTCTGTGGGCCTACCCCTATGATGGCAGGGGTGGTAAACTTTGCACAAAATAACCTTTCTTCGATGAAAGTCTATGTGTCCCTTGAAAACCATATGCCGTGCGGAACAGGGGCGTGTTTTGGTTGCGTCGTGGGGGCAGTCTCTCCTCATCCTCCGATGAAAGTCTGTGAGGCGGGGCCTGTCTTGGAGGCTTCCTTACTCGCTTGGACGCCTTCAGGCTTGAAATCAGGCGATTTTGAATCCTGCCAAGCCTTGTATCCGAGTTTAGAGGTCGAAGAGGAGGGGCATTCTCATGCGTAACGAGACCGCTTTTCTTCAAACGCTCCAAAGCGATTTTACGTTAGAGATGGCGGGGCTTCCCTTGTCCTCCCCGATTTTAAATGCGTCAGGGGCGTTTAATCCGCAGGTATTTTCTCGCTTATTCCCCCTAAAAGACTATTTGGGGGCGGTGGTAACTAAAACCATTACGCCGAATGCCTCTTCAGGCAATGCCCAACAACGTACGGTGGAACTCAAAGGCGTGGGGATGCTCAATAGCATTGGCTTACAAGGCAAAGGCATTGTCTATAGCATGGCGGAAGACATCCCCGACTTGTTTCAACATCACACCCCGATTATTCTTAGTATTTCGGCGGAAAGCGAAATGGCGTTTTCTCGTATGACGGCGTTTGTGGAGGCTCATGCGAATCGGCGGATGCTCGCTGGGATTGAGTTGAATGTCTCTTGCCCGAATGTGCATGCGGGGGGAGCCATTTTTGGATCCTCCCCTGAATGGGTCGCTAAAGCGGTTCGTGCAGTGAAGCAGGAAACGACGTTACCGCTGTGGGTCAAGCTCACACCGAATACATCTGAATTTGTGGCGGTGGGCTGTGCTGCGGTTGACGCAGGAGCGGATGCTCTAACGGCGATTAACACGGTTTTAGGTTCGCATATTGATATTAAGCGTCGTTGTCCGTCTTTGGCAAAGGTTTCGGGGGGATACAGTGGCATGGGGATTAAACCCATTGCGATCCATCATGTGATTCAGCTGGCAAAGGCACTCCCACATATTCCTATTGTTGGGGTGGGGGGCATTCGCACGGCAGAAGATGTACTAGAGTTCATTATGGCAGGCTGTTCTGCAGTGCAAGTGGGAACACATGCTTTTGAAAGCCCTACGATTTTTGTTCAGCTTTTGAACGAGCTAGACGCATGGTGTCAAGCGGAAGGGATCTCATCACTTCAATCCCTCAAGGGCGTGGCGTTGTAGAGATGCTTCTTCTAATGCACGATGACGTTAAGCATCAAAATATGTTCAATCCCGTCTTCTCCCTGTGGCCGATAAATCAAAACCGTCATATAACCGACTTCCGCATTGACGTGTTTATTGATATGCCTGCCAATCCCCACAAAGGCTCGGTTTTGGCTAAAGCCCGCCTCGTTTCGACCTGAATCATTGAGGTTGGCAATCAACTCGTTTTGAGCCACCCAGTAAAAACGGCATTTCTTGCTAAAGTCTCGTTGGTAGCGAGCCATGGCACGTCCCCAAACAAGGGTATCGGGATTCCCTTGAATTAGGCGTTCTTCAAGTCGCCCCCTAAGCAGTAAATCGCCCCCTTTGGGGTGTTCGCTATGGGTGATTTGCTGCCAAATCAAATGTTCATTATTAAATTCAGGGTCATAGGTCGGCGACCACGCATAACCTGTCCATACGGTCGTTTTGGGGGTAATCTCATAACCTGGCCCGATAAAAATCGCTGTGCGTTCCAAGGGGCTATCCACTTGATCGGTTTCAACACGTCCATGCCCTTCTAAATACAGTTTTAATTTGGGAATTTTAGGCGTCGGTGTGAGGATGACAATGGCATTCGCCCAGCCGCCGCCTGTTACCTCTTCCGCATGAAGCATGGGCAAGGGCAATAATAGTAGACTCATCAAACCTAAAGAGAGAAAGCGTAAGCGGTTGAACATGACTAAAAACCCTGTTACAAGACCTCCACATCCGTGATGACCACAAAGACTTTTGTCCGTTCAAAGCGACTTTTTAATTCACGAGCCAAGTCTGTGGCGTTTTCGGCAGGAACGACTAAAAACGTGTATAAAGACGTAGGCGTAAGATATTCACTGCGATACCGCCCATGATTCGGTCCCAATCCGTGAGAGACCGCTAAACTGGTAAAGCCTTTTAGCTTTTTTTCTTCGCAGAATTCACTAATCAGGGGCAAATCCATTTCATCATGCACAAAGGCGATTTTCTTATGAAGTGTCATCATATTTCATTCCTACTATTTTGTATAGTTAAGCACTAAAACCAAATCCTCGCAAGCTGAACTTCAATCCTATTCTCATCACAACCCTTTCTATTTAATTGGATAGCCTCGTTAAAAGGTAAAAATACAAGGGGATTCCCAACATCACGTTAAAAGTAAAGGTTACCCCTAAAGCGGTGGGTAGCAATAAAGACATATTGGCTTGGGGAATCGCATTTCGCATGGCAGCAGGAACAGCGACATAAGAAGCAGACGCAAATAAAACCATTAAAAGCAAGGCATCCCCGATGTGTAAATGCAAGAGATGCCCCACCCCTAAGGCAAGCAAGCTCGACAGTACAGGAAACAGCAAACCAAACGTGATTAAGAACCCACTGGATTGCTTGAAATCAGCAAAACGTTTGGCAGCGATAATACCCATATCCAACATATAAATGGAAAGCACCCCTTTGAAGATGTCATCGACAAAAGGCTTGAGTTCTTCAGCCCCTTGTTTGCCTCCTAACACACCGATGACTAAACTCCCTATGAGCAACAAAACAGATCCATTAAAAAAGGCTTCATGTAAGACGGCTTTTAAGTGGATAGAGCGTCCTTGGGGTTGAGGCATTAAAGCGTTTGGTGTGGTGGATGTTTTAAATTGAGACTGGTTAAAGTGAGACTTAGACAACTGAAAAAGCAATAAGCCTGCAATAATGGCGGGTGATTCCATTAACGCCATACACGCCACCATATAACCCGAAAACGGCTGATGCTGAGACCCTAAAAAAGAAACCGCCGTGGCAAAAGTAACCGCACTCACCGAGCCATACGTCGCCGCCATTGCAGAGGCATCATGCGGTTGAAACTTAAGACGTAAAACTTTATAAATAACAAAAGGCATGATAAAAGAAGCCGTCATACAGACGAGCATCATCACCACCATGTGCGGATCCAAACCACTTTTAAAGAGGGCTTCTCCACCATGAAGCCCAATATCAAACAACAAATAGAGTGAAAGGGCTTTGCTGATTTGAGGTGGGATTTCTAGGTTGGAACGCAAGGCAACTGAAAGCAGTCCCAATATAAAAAACATCACGGGCGGATGTAGGATATTCTGCACAATGGAATCGATAAACATGATAAACACCTCAATACCTTAGTGTTCTATTGAAAATCTAGCAAAACACTAAACTTTCATTCAGTATAGCATCGTTTTTATCGATTCCACAGGATATACAATGATAGAAGTAGTAGGCTCACATTTAAAATAAAAAGACATAGCAACGAAAGGCAAATAAATCAAGGCATCGCCTAAAAGAGTAGGGAGACAAACATAAATCGGGTTTAGCGGATGGGGTATCTGGTCAGGAGGAGATAAATCAGAACGAGTAGAGTAAATAGCGTCTAAGCGTGAGTATTTTTGATTGGGTCAAATGGGGATTCTGAACGGGAGACAATGAAGTAGAGAATGGGGTTATTTTGTTTTGATGGGGTTCACACAATAATAAAGGAAACATTAAGATTAAAAATGCCAGAATGTAACAAATGTAACGTAAGAATTTCTTAAGATTCAAAAACCCTTATTTAAGATTCGGCTTTCATCCCCAAAAAACCCTTCATCCAGCCCATTGTGAAAGCGACTGCCGAAATTTATAATATGAGGTATACTGTTGATTATGAAAGAGAGACCTCCGAGCCATGATGACTTCCGCTTTACAAACCAAGCTCACGCCCCTGCAAAAACTCGCCAGTGCGTACGGGATTACCCTTGAATTCACCGATGCCTTTAATAACCAGCAACACACATCGCCTTACGCCTTAGAAAAAGCCCTCAACGCCCTTGGTGTGAGTCCTTGCCATAACGATGATGCCTGTTTGCAACGCCTCGCTGAATGGGAAGAAGCTCAGTGGAAGCCTGTGCTTTCGCCCATGACCATTTGGCGTAAAGGCGATGTTCAACCCCTTCGTATTCAGCTTAACTTTATGCCTAAATCCCCCCTGCAATGGAAAATCACCGATGAGTTCGGGGGGGTGCATCAAGGGGATTTATCGCTTACGCCTCTCAATAAAATTGACGAAAAAACTTTTGAAAAACGTGGCTTGATTTTCAGTTCCAAAGAGCTTCGTTTTGTGTGGCATTGGCATATTGAAGCAACTCTTCCTGAAGGCTATCATCAGGTAGAACTGTTTTATCGCAATGAAAGTTTGGTGCAGGCGAAGTTAGCCGTAACGCCTCGTCATGCGTTTATCCCTGAACGGATGCAAGAACAACAGGTGTGGGGGATTTCCTCTCAGCTTTATAGCTTTAAGAGTTATCAAAACTACGGGTTGGGAGACACCAACGATCTCCACAAGCTCATTGATACCCTAAGCCAAGTGGGAGGCGGTGCGATTGGTTTAAATCCTCTGCATCAGCTTTTCCCTCACGATCCGCAAGCGATTAGCCCCTATTCGCCGTCAAGTCGTTTATTTTTAAATTGGTTATATATTCATCCGCAAAACAGCGTCGATTTCCATGAATCCCATGAGGCACAAAGTCTGTACAATCAATCGCAAGCTCGCATTGAAGCTTGTCAAAACTTAGAACTGGTAGACAATGTCGAAGTGGCGAGCTTAAAGCGTCCGATTTTAGAAGCGATGTTTCAACAGTTTCAAACGCAGCATTTGGCTCATAATACTGAACGTGGACATGCCTTCTTGCACTTTGCTCAAAAGTCAGGGCAAGCCTTGCAGAGACTCGCCTTGTATGAAGCCCTTTGCGAAGAGTTTCACAAAAAAGATACGACCCTTTGGGGATGGCCTGTTTGGCCTGAAGCCTTTCGTGATTGCAATAGCCCTGAAGTCAGATCCGCATCCATCCGCTTAAATAGCCGTATTCAGTTTTTTATGTATCTGCAGTTTTTAATGGATGAACAGCTTTCTGCGGTCGCTCAACATTGCCGAGAAAAACAAATGCCTGTGGGGCTTTACATGGATTTAGCTGTTGGCTCTGGCATTGGTGGTGCGGATATTTGGATGAACCGAAGCCTTTATAGCTTGGGTGCTTCCGTGGGATGCCCCCCTGATTTGTTTAACCAAATGGGGCAGAATTGGGGACTGCCCCCGATGCGTCCTGATGTGCTAAAGGCTCAACAGTACGAACCGTTTATTCAGCTATTGCGTGCGAATATGAAGTATGCAGGGGCGTTACGCATTGACCATGCCCTTGCCATTTTTCGAGCCTTTTGGATTCCACCGGGGGAAACGGGACAAAACGGGGCGTATATTAACTATCCGTCCCATGAGTTGTTGGGCTTGATTGCCTTAGAAAGTCAGCGTCATCAGTGCTTGGTGATTGGCGAAGATTTAGGCACGGTACCAAACTGGGTACGAGACACCTTCATGGATTGGAATATTTTCAGCTATCGTATTTTTTACTTTGAACGAGGCGAAGGCAATCGCTATATTGCCCCGAATGAGTATCCACCGAATGCCTTGGTTACCATTTCCACCCATGATTTACCCACCTTGCAAAGTTTTTGGCAGGGGCATGATATTACCCTGAGAGACGAGTTGGGTTTATTCCCGACCCCTGAAAAGCGAGATGAAGAATGGAGCAATCGCCCCCTGGAGCGTCAACATCTTTTAGATGCTTTGATTCACAATGGTGTCATGCCTGAAGGGTATAGCCACAATCAGGCGGACTATCCTGAAGCCTTGCCCCAAGCCATTTGTCATGCGGTGGATGCGTTTTTAGCTCATACCCCGAGCAAGTTACGCATTTTACAGTTGGAAGATATTTTCAATCTCACGACGCAAGTGAATATGCCAGGGACGGTGAATGAGCATCCCAACTGGCGACGTAAGCATCCTGTTTTGCTGGATGACTTGCATCGGTATTTGTGATTAACCTTTTGGCACTTTCCCTAGCCACTTAAATAAGGAATTTAGACTTATATCCTATCCGAGAAATAATTTTCATAGTAAAATGAAGATGTTAACGTCATTTTCGGTATGTGTCCATGTCAAAAAAGCCACTATTTTCAGAGTGAAGGATGCCTTATGGAAGCGTCTTGAAGCCTTAATCCCTCCTGTTGTCGGACGGGGACGACGTCCTGCATCAGATATAGTCAATTAAAGATGTTTCCGAACAGCAGACTAGACGAGGAGCGTAGATGATTTTGTGAAAAAGTTTAGAAAATGTGTAGACAGAACTACATGACTGAACAAAATCATCGTAGCGACAAAATATAGGCACTGTACGGGAATATATTTAATTGACTATATATCAAAATCAATTTTGCGATATAATGTTAATGTAAGAAGGATTTGTATAGAAGGATTTGTCATATGGTCAATTTATATCCTTGGGTTACGTTGAGTGCTTGTATTGCGGTTTCTGCCGTCTTTTATTTGGTGATTCGCCTGATTTAAGGTGAATGTAGAAAGTTAAAACAATGTTATTTTCTCCTTGTTTGGAAGAGGCAAGTCCGACTCCTTTTTCAAGACGCTTAAAAGTAATGAGTGTCTTTGGTACTCGGCCTGAAGCGATTAAAATGGCACCTGTCGTCAAAGGGCTAGACGCTTGCGATTGGGTGGAATCAGTGGTTTGTGTAACGGCTCAACATCGGCAAATGCTGGATCAAGTCTTAGATTTGTTTGACATCACGCCTGATGTTGATTTAGATTTAATGACCCCCAATCAAGATTTATTTCAAATCACCACGAAGGTACTGCTTGCTATGCAACAGGTGCTAGCGGAACATCAGCCCGATATTGTACTCGTGCATGGCGACACCACCACTACGTTTGCCACCAGTTTGGCGTGTTATTATAGCCGTATTGCCGTAGGGCATGTGGAAGCAGGTTTACGCACTTATAATAAAGACTTCCCTTTCCCTGAAGAAATAAACCGTGTGTTGACGGATGCCGTGGCGGATTTATTTTTTGCCCCAACCACCACCTCTCGAGACAATTTAATCCGCTTAGGAGCAAACCCTAATGGTATCTATATTACAGGCAATACAGTGATTGATGCCTTGTTTGAGACTTTGTCATCCGCCCAAGCAAAGGGGGTGAAGTCTCCTGTTGAACTTTCGGAAAATCAACGTCTCATACTGGCAACCGTGCATCGTCGAGAAAATTTTGGTGAGCCTTTGGAAGCTATTTTAGAGGCTTTACTTACGATTGTGAATCGCTTTGAAGACGTAGTTTTGGCGTTGCCTGTGCATCCGAATCCCAATATCAAGCCTAAGGTGGAAGCTCTTTTGGGCGGGCATGAACGTATCAAATTGCTTGAACCTCAAGAGTACGAGCCGTTTTGTTTATTGATGCAACAGGCGACTTTGATATTAACCGATTCAGGGGGCGTGCAAGAAGAAGCTCCCAGCTTAGGGATTCCCATTTTAGTGTTGAGAAATGAAACGGAACGTCCTGAAGCGGTTGAAGCAGGCACCGTTCAGCTTATTGGCCCTCATCGAGAGGCGTTAATTGAGGTGGCGACTCACATTCTCTCTCAAACAGAAGCGTCTATCTTACAAGCTCAAAATCCTTATGGTGATGGGAAAGCCGTCTCTCGTATTTTGTATGCGTTGTATAGTTTTTATAGTGGCTTAAAAAGTTTTGAAGCATAGGCTCCTCGTCTAGCCTTCTCTATAAAAAACTCTGAAAACGACTATAACGAATTTGTAACTATACCACCGAGACACACCCAAGAGGCTTGAAGTCTTTCACTTACGCTTCACAAGGTTGCAGTGAAGTCTTAGAAGATTGAGTGTTGTTTGCTTGTATTTGCTTCAGAGTATTTTTCACAGAGCGAATGACTTTCTTTTTCAAATTTTCATAATTCTCTTTGGATAAAGTTCTTTCGCTTTGGTGATTTATATCCGGAAAACGGTTTCTGTTATGAGATACGTCTATTTGATTCCTTTTTTCTTTGATGTCTGTGAGTTCTGATTGAATATATAGTCAATTAAAATTATTTCCAAACACTTTAAAAAGTGCTTGAGAGATGTGTAGGTGGGGTTCATTTAATGCTCGTATCCATGACTTTAATGTTGCCCAAAATGGATCAATGGGATTGAAATCAGGGCTGTAGGGAGGAAGAAAAAGAAGATGAAACCCTGCCTTCCGCCACGCCTACCTTTGTTTAGAGGATAAGCGGAATAAATCAAGAGTAGATATTGGCAACTGATTACTTTTTGTTTAATATCAATTGTAAACTATAAGTAATTATGTGCTAGATGGCTTGAAACTGTAAGAGAACTAAGACAAAATAGATTATTTTTGATAGAATCAAAGATATGAAAAGAAAATGTAAAATAATTGATTTGTTTTGTGGGACGGGAGCCATGTCTTATGGTGCTATGTCTGCTTTGAAGTCTAAAAACATTAAACCACAAATACTTTTAGCGAATGATATTCAAACAACTCAAATTGAGATCTATCAAAAAAATCACATTGATTACATCATGCAAACTTATTTAGGTGATGTGTCCGATCTGAACGTTGGTGTATATGAAGAACAATGTGATTTGTTATTGGCAGGACCGCCTTGTCAAGGATTTTCTTCTTTAAATAATCATACACGATTAAATGATAAACGCTCTCAACTATATTTAACGGCTGTTACAAAAGCCTTGCAAATAAAACCCAAGCTGATGATTATTGAAAATGTACCCAATATCCGAAATAATAGGGAAGATATTATAAAAGAATCCAAGCGAGTGCTTGAAAAGAACAATTATTATGTTCAAGATTTTGTGATTGATGTTTCTACTATTGGTATACCTCAGAAGCGGTTAAGACATATTTTAATCGCAAGTAAAGCCCCTTGGATATTTGAAGTCGAACAATTTCATCAGACCAAAAAAATTAAAGATGTCCTTGAAGATTTGTTAGACGTTCAAAGTACAAAGCTTATGGATACGCCTCCTCAAACCATGGCTGAAAATAGAGAACGTATCAACTACCTATTTGACAATGAATTGTATGATTTGCCTGATGATTTACGTCCGCCTTGTCATAGAAAAAAGCACTCTTACCGTTCAATGTATGGTCGCCTAAAGTGGGATGGCATATCTCAAACCATTACAACAGGTTTTGGCTCACCAGGTCAAGGAAGATTTATTCACCCTTTAAGAAGACGCTTACTTACACCAAGAGAAGCCGCAAGATTACAAGGTTTTACCGATGATTTTTCTTTTGAAGGGATCGATTCTCGAGTAAAGCTTCAAGAGCTTATTGGAAATGCTGCCCCACCTAAATTAACAGAAATTATCGTTTTAGATTATCAAAACAAAGTAGGATTTTAAAATGTCAGAACAAATTGAAGAACTCAAAGCATTACTTAAAAAATACCAAAAAGAGCTTATTTATGATGTGGTATCCTATCCTATTGAAGTTCTTGTAGGCATTAAAGCTCTTAATATCCATAATGTTTCAGCCAGAGATGAAGACAATCCCGAAGGGTCAAAATACTATATCCCTAACTATCAAAGAGAGTTTGTTTGGGGTGATGTTGGGATTTCAAGATTGATTGAATCGATTATGTTGGGACTTCCCATTCAGCCTATTTTCTTACATGAACAAGAAAATGGATGCTTTGAAATTGTTGACGGTAGCCAACGTATGAGAAGTATTTTTACGTTTTGTGAAAATACTGAGTTTAAACTTTCAGGATTAGAAAAACTCAAAAGCCTAAATGGTATGGGTTATAAGGACTTACCTCGTGATATACAAAATGCTTATTTCCTCAATAGAACCTTGCAATTGGTAAGGTTAAATAAAGAAACACCTGAAACTGTTCGAAAAGATGTTTTTGCAAGACTAAATACTACAGCTCGTCTATTAGAAGATGCTGAAGCAAGAAGGGGTACCTTCGGGGCATTTTATGAGTTTTTAGTGGAGCTATCTCAAAATGAACGCTTTCTAAAATTGTCAGGTTTAGAATCCAAGTTTGAAAAGAAAAAAACCAGAGGAGTTGAACAAGAATTAGTGACTCGATTTTTTGCTTACCATGAAGATAGAGAAAACTTTAAACATGATGTCAGACCATTTTTAGATAAATATGTAGATGGTTATGATCAAAAAATTGAGAGTCTTAACAATGATGAGGCAGAAACTCTTAAAAACCACTTCCAACAGAAATTTGAGCAAATGCTTGATTTTGTAGAAACTCATTTTGAGTATGGCTTTTGTAAAAAAGCTAAAAAAATAGCTCCTACTCCAAGAGTACGATTCGAAGCGATTGCGGTAGGGGTTTTGGAAGCCCTTGAAATAAATCCAAAACTTGCAGAAATTCAAAAAGGGAAACTTGACACATCATGGGTCAATGAAGATAAAGCCTTTAAAAAACTAACAACGGCAGACGGTTCTAATAGTAAACCTAGACTGAATGCCCGAATTGAATTTGTTCGAGACAAGTTATTGGCGACGATAGAGGCATCGGCTCAATAAATGACAAATAGAAATTTTGACGATATTATCAAGGATTTGAAAGAACTTGAAAAAGAAAATCAAGAAAAACTTGTAAAAGAAAATTATGAAATCCCATTCATACATCATTGTAAGGCAGGACTTTTTTTAGAAGCCTACTCTATGTTAGAAGCGTTTTTAAGTGCTGAATTCCCCCAAATAGTAGATCCAGTACCAAAACTGTATAAAATACTCACTCATGAACAAGTTCTTAAACATGTCTATCATGAGAAAAAAACGTTTATTCAACTATTGCACGACACGTTAAACGATTCTTCTCAAAATTCTGACGATTTAATCGAAAAAGCCTGTGAAAAATATAAGATCCCTTTAACTCTGCCTAAAGGAACAGGTTCTACGGTCTTAAAAAAACATATTGAATCTTGTGGTTGTTTTAATTTTAAACCTAAGTCTGAAATCATTACCGATTACGATGCTGCTATTGGTTTGAGAAATAAAATTTGCCATGAGAACTTTGATGCTATAAAAGAAGTTCAAATTGACTCTTTAATCACTGGTATTAAATCCTTTAAAGATATTTGTGACAAAGCACTCCAAGCTAAAAAGCACTCTGTACAAAATGCAATCGCTTCATAAGATGTGTCTTGTCGTGCCAAACAACGTTGCCAGCATTGGGCAAGGAGGACAAGGTGTCGTTTTCAAAGTATCGGTTTATCTTCCTCTTTCTTATATGCTAGGGTATCTCTTGCCTGTAAATCCTCAAGTTATCAGATCGTGAAATTTGCGTTTAATTGGCATCACCCCAAGATAGTATGTTTAGAGGATAGGTCAAACGCCCTTGCAATGGTTAAATAGAAGAGTCTCTGTCAGATTGAGTCATTGAACACGAATTAAGGAAACTGCTTTTATGCCGACGGATCACCTCTGCGTGATGATTCACAACATGATGCAAGCGATGAGTCGCCTCTTCTTTGCGTGGACGCATCGCTGTATGCGAGCGGTCATTGCCTGCGGTGTCGTCTCTTGCCTTGCGGTGTCCTTCGCCCATGCGGATACCATTGACGATATTAGCCTTGAAAAAGGGCAAGACGGCAAGCTCCATATTAACGTTAATGTGTCAGGACAGGCTCAAAGCGTAAGCCCCAATGAAGCCGATTCTGAAGGCGTGTACACACTAGGCTTAAACGCTAAAAGTTCGGACAGAGTCAAAGCCACCCCCCTTGTCATGGATGCCACAGGCAAGCATATCGCCCGACTCAATGTAGAAAACGGCAAGGTCTCCGTCGTGGTACCAGGGGTACGTTCGGATGAAGTGCGTGTTCACATGCGTTCTTCCAGTGGAAGCATTACCCCTTCGAGTCAGACGATCCTTAGCTCCACCCCTGCCCCAACGTGGGATTCTAAAGCCTCCCTCGAAACAACCCCCAACTGGTTGGGTGGCGACCCGTGGATGACCCCGAGCGTGCCTGAAGTTGCTGATAACACAGAATCCACCCCAAAACGCTGGACGGCGAAACGTTCTAAGTGGAAGCGTACGCACACCGCTTGGAGACCAAGCAAGCATTCAAGTACCGCAGTAAAGTCAAACGCCAAAGCAATTCAAGCCCCTGCGTCTCCTGATTTGGCGATGGCAGAACCCCCGATTGAAAATGAACTCGAAACGATGAATCTACCCTTAAACTTGGCTAAGCAGTCCGATGAAGGCCACACGTTTGAAAGCGAAACCCCTCAAGGCGAAACGGCTTGGATTGAACCGAATTTTATTGAAAATCCCTTAAGTGTGGAAGCCTTTGAACCCTTGCCACCGCTCGAAGTAATGCTCGCTCCTGAAGAGGCGTATGCCCTTTATTTAGAATTGCCGTGGGACAATGAAGATTGGTTAAATACCCGTGTGCTGAACGCACTAGACTCACAAGAAAAAGAACTTAATGCGTCTTTGTGGATGCTGTACTTGTCCATTGGGGGCATGTGCCTTGCGGTGTGCATTGGATTGGCGTTTAAGTTGAATCCCACCTTGGCGATGCACTTGCAGGATTCGCAAGCACGTTTGAGAGATCGCTTGTCTCGTGGGGGATTCACCTCGCACGCTCAGTCGATTGAAACGCCTCCCGAAGAACGTCCCTTTGCCAGTTGGCTAACTCAGGAGGAGGAGACTTTAGACGCTGAAGCTATGGCAGAAGAGGACTATCCCACGCTGGATGATGACCTCCATGCTATGCCTGAAAACACCGCTCATTTGTGGAATCCACCTGCGTTGCCAGAACCCGTGGCGATGAGCGAAAGTGCGAAAGTCTTGGAAGTCCCTACGCTTCAAAATCAAGCCCTCCCTGAAGCAACGTCCGAAGCGACGCAGGTGTCTCGTGTGGCGACGCTCAAACCTCCGACTTACTTTGCCTTTCGTCATCAACAACGCATCAATCAAAATAGCTTTCAAAAAACCCCGATTCAGTCGGTACTCAAGCTCCCGATGCAGGCGAAAAAGCCCCTTCAACGCAACGCAACGCCTGCCCCTTTGAGTCGATTGAACCGTCTACATTTTGGAGCGTAGCCCTTGTTTTTGGTGTAGAATGAGAAAGTGTTAGATTGATTAGAAAAGCGTCTCATGTCCACTCGAAAAACACCACTTGCGTATTTACTGCTGTTACTTCCCGTGCTGAGCTTGGGGCTGGTCTTTCTCGTCCCGATTGGGCAAGCCCTCTTCATGAGCCTTTTGGATTATACCCACGACTTGTATCAACCGCAGTGGGTTGGCTTTGCGAATTATCAACACGTTTTAAACGCTCCTGATTTCACCCAAGCCCTTTGGAATACACTGACGCTACTGCTCTATATTTTACCCTGTGTGCTTGTCGTAGCAACGAGCATGGCATTGTTATTTGCGGGGAACTTTAAAGGCATAAGCCTAAGTCGCGTGTTGGTGTATTTGCCTGTGGTGGTGAGCATGATTGTCGCTGGGATGCTGTGGAAGTGGATGCTCGCAGGCGAAGGCTTACTGAATAATGCGTTGATTGCCTTGCATTTGCCTAGTATTCCTTGGTTGAGTAGCACCCAATGGGTCTTGCCTGCCATTGCCCTTGTCGTGGTGTGGAAGGCGAGTGCCTATTACATGATGATGCTGATTACACGACTAGAAGGCATCCCCAAATCGATGTATGAGTCGGCACGCTTGGATGGGGCAAGTCCCCTGCAAACGCTTTTCTTTATTACCCTTCCGCAACTCAAAGGCATGTTGACGCTGGTGAGCCTTATTTGCACACTAGGCAGTTTAAAGATTTTCGGAGAAGTTTACATCCTCACAGGCGGTGGCCCCGTCGGTGCTTCTAAAACGCTGATTTTTTACCTCTATGAGCGTGCCTTTCAACGACTCGATTTAGGAGTCGCCACCGCAGCGGGTATTTTATTTGCGGTTTTGATTGTGGTGATTACCGTGATTCAAAAAGCGATTCAAAAACGCTTGGATGCTCCTGAAATCACCGAAACACAAGGGAGGCTGGCGTAACATGCGACAAAATGTTCGTGGGCTTTTCATGTGGATCGGTCGGCTGGTGTTCATCGCCTTGGCGATACTGCCCTTTTTGTGGATGCTTTCCACCTCGTTTAAGGGGAGTCAAGAGGCTCTTTTTAGCTCGCCTCCGCAGTGGTTACCACAATCCCCAACGTGGGAGCATTATCAGAAGGTTTGGGATGCCTTGCCCTTGCCTCAATTCTTTCTCAATTCGCTGGTGGTAACGTGCTTGGCGAGTTTCGGCAATGTGTTGAATGCGGTGTTGGCAGGCATGGCATTGAGTCGTTTTGCCTTTAAGGGCAAGCGATTCTTTTTAATGCTGATTTTCGCAACGATGTTTGTGCCGTTTGAAGTCTTGATGATTCCCTTGTATAAAACGGTGTTGAGCTTGGGCTTGACGGCGAGTTCAGGGCAAATTCCGCTATGGATTGGCTTGGCACTTCCGTTTTGCGTCAGTGGTTTTGGGATTCTCATGGTCAAACAAGCCTTGGATGAACTCCCTTCGGCGTATGAGGAGGCGGCTCGTTTGGATGGGGCGAATCTTTGGCAAGAGATTTATTTTGTGATTTTACCGTTGATTCAACCCACGTTGGTAACACTGGCGATTTTTAGTTTTATTGCGGTGTGGGGCGATTTCTTGTGGGCATCGTTACTCACCAATGAAGCTCAGACCTTGACGCTCACGACAGGCTTGGTGCAGTTGCAGGGGCAGTTTTCCAGTGATTGGCGACAAATTTCCGCAGGCACGGTGTTGATGCTCTTGCCGTCTTTGCTCTTTTTTGCGGTGATGCAACGCTATCTCATCGCCCCCCAAGGCGGAGCAAAGGGTTAAATGGGTGCTTAAATTGATTTGCTTTTTTCACATGTTTCTGAAAAAATAGCTATAATCAAAATAAAATGTATAATAGAATGGTCTGAATCGTTTTTGTTACATGAAATCTGCTTTCCTAACAAAATACCCCGAACAGACGATATGGCATCAAACAAGTTTTATTTAGCAAGTTTTATTTAGTCTAATCAATTGGAGGTTTGAACGCATGGCAGTTCAGAACGTTTCCCGAAATGAACAAACGCTAGGCATCGTGCCTGAGCATCTCGTGAAGTATCCCGGTATACCTGGTACATCCGATGGGGCAGGCATGGTCGTCTACACCCAGAGCATGGGAAGTGACGGCGGTTGTGCGTATCCCATTACCCCTTCTACCGCCATGGGCGTTGCGTTCCAGTTGAATCATGCCAATGGTATGAAAAACGTGTGGGGGACTCCGATTACTTGGGTGCAAGCCGAATCCGAACACTCGGCAGCGTCTGCCTGTGAAGGCTTTGGCGTGGCAGGCGGTCGTGTGGTCAACTTTACCTCTGGGCAAGGCTTGATTTTGATGAAAGAAGTCTTGTACACCATTTCAGGCAAGCGTTTACCGATGGTCTTTGAAATTGGGGCAAGGGCGTTGACGTCTCACTCGTTGAACGTTCACGCAGGGCATGATGATGTTTTTGGTGTAACTGATGTCGGCTGGGGGATGCTCTTCGCTCAAAATGCTCAAGAGGCGGGGGATTTGTCTTTGATTTGCCGTCGTGCGGCGGAGGCCTCTCAAACACCGTTTATGAACATTCAAGACGGCTTCCTCACCACGCATACCATTGAAAATGTGTTGTTCCCTGAACCTGATTTAATTAAAGAATACTTGGGCGATCCGCGTGAGAAAATCAGAACGCTCTTCCACCCTGATGCTCCCTTGATGTCTGGTGTCGTTCAAAACCAAGATGCTTACATGAGTGGTAAAGTGGCTCAACGCTACTACTACGACTTGGTGAAACCCGCCTTGCGTGAAGCCTTTGATGAATACTACGCTTTAACAGGTCGTCAGTACGACTTTATTAAAGGTTATAAAATGGAAGATGCTGATTTTGCGATTGTGGCGTTAGGTTCAACCGCTGAAACGGCTGAATGTACCGTTGATTACATTCGCTCGTTAGGTTATAAAGCAGGTTCTATCGTCATTACGAGTTATCGTCCCTTCCCTGGTGCAGAACTCGTGGCAGCCTTGAAAAACGTCAAAGCCTTTGCTGTGATTGAGCGTTTGGATATTCCTTTAGGTGGAGACAACCCCTTAACAGCTGAAATTAAAGCGGCGTTTGCCAATGGTATCATTGGTGCGGAAGGGTATCCTCAAATCTCTAATATTCCTCAAATTTACAGCGGTGTTGCTGGTTTAGGAAGTCGTGATGTAACACCGGGGCATATGGTTGCCGTTGTGAAGAACATGGCGGAAAATGGACGCAAGTTCTTTAGCTTGGGTATTGATCACCCGACGGCTTTAGAAGTCGATACTGAACCCGATGTACGTCCGCAAGGGGCGTTCTCCATTCGGGGGCATTCCGTAGGTGGTTATGGTTCTGTTACGACGAACAAAATTATCGCCACGATTTTGGGCGATGTCTTTGGATTGCGTGTACAAGCCTCGCCGAAATACGGTTCTGAAAAGAAAGGTTTGCCCACCAATACGTATCTCACCTGTACTAAGCACGGTAAAATCGGCACACACAGCGAATTACAGCAAGTGGAGTTCGTGCCGTTGATGGATCCCACCACTTGGGCGATGGGGAATCCCTTGGTTGGCTTGCAAAAAGGCGGTATGCTCTTTCAGCATACACCAGTTGAAGATCCTAAAGCCTTGTGGGCAAGCCTCCCGATTTGGGCGAAATACGTCATTCGTGAAGAAAATATCAACCTTTTTGGGGTGGATACTATTCGTATTGCTCGTGAAGCCTGTCAGCATGATGAGTCCTTGATTCAGCGTTTCCAAGGGATTGTGCTTTTGGGTGTCTTCTTAAAGCTCACTCCGTTTAGAGAAGATGCTGGCTTATCCGATGAAGAACTCTTTGAAGCCGTGCGTAAACCGATTAAAAAATACTTCGGGCGCAAAGGTGATCAAGTTGTGCAAGACAACTTAAATGCGGTTATTAAGGGCTATCAGCAGGTCTTCCAAGTTACTCGCGACATTATGGATACCATGACCCCTGAAGAAATCGCAAAAGGTCGTGCCGAATGGGATGCCAAAGGTAAAGATACCAACGCATTCTTCATCTAGCTTGCTGAAGGGGATTTCGCCTCCCCTTCCTTCGTTAATCGTTTTGTTTACATAATAATAAAGTGAGGTTCATCTTATGATGAGTGCTGCCCATGAGCATCCCGCTCAAAAATTCCCTGCTTGGTATGATGGCGATCGAGCCAAAGCCGTTTTAGATGCCTACAATAACGGAAGTGGTTCTTCCTTAACGGCGGATGAGTTTGTAGCCAAATCCGTGTTGCCTGCTTCAACAGGGGCAAGTCGTGATTTTAGTTATATCGCCCCTGAATTGCCACAGCTCAACAGTGAAAACTGCGTGGGTTGTATGGATTGCGTTACCAACTGCCCTGATACTGCTATTTTAGGTAAAGTGGTGATGCCTGATACCCTTGAAGAAGCCTTGCAAGGCGTAACGGATGAAGAGTATCGTGAGCATTTGCGTCAACAGTTTAGCGAAACGCGTAAGTATCACACGGCGTTTCAAAAAAAGCATGAAAAAGATCCTGAAAACAACCCCGCAGGCGGGATGTTCGGTATTTTTATTGACCCTACTAAGTGTAAAGGTTGTGGCGAGTGCGTCGCCGTTTGTGGGGATCATGATGCTCTAAAAATGGTTAAGAAAACACCTGATAATTTACCGCAATACTTGAGCGATTTCGGATTCTACCGCTCATTGCCAGCCTCTCCTTTGACGCATATCAACGCCAAAGACAAGCGTGATATTATGCTCAAGCCTGCTGCGATTCGTCAATATGCAGGTGGTGCAGGCTCTTGCATGGGTTGCGGAGAAGCCTCGGTCTTGCGTCAAGTCTTTGCCATGACGCACGAAAAAGTCGGCGATCGTTACGGCATTGTGGCTTCCACAGGGTGCAACACCGTTTATGGCTCTACTTATCCCTACAATCCATTCGCTGCCCCTTGGACGAATTCCTTGTTTGAAAATGGACCTGCTGATGCCATGGGTATCCGTGCGTTTTGGGATCAACAAGGTCAAGAAGACTGGGTGATTTGGAACGTTGGTGGCGATGGTGCGATGTTGGATATTGGCTTGAACGCCTTGAGTCGTTTGCTCGCTTCAGGGATGAATGTCAAAATTTTGATTTTAGATACTCAAGTCTACTCTAATACAGGGGGGCAACAATCCACGTCTTCCTATACAGGGCAGGAATCCAAAATGGGGGCACATGGCTCAGCTCGTCCAGGTAAATCTGAAAAGCGTAAGGAAATTGCTCAAATTGCGTTGATGCACCCCAATACCTATGTGGCTCAAACCATTGGACCATTGACAAACCACTTCTATAAAGTGGTAGAGCGTGCTTTAGAATACAAAGGCCCTGCCGTGATTAACGTCTATACGACGTGTCAACCCGAGCATGGTGTTGCCGATGACATGGCGGCCACGCAAGCCCGTAATGCCATGAAGAGCCGTGCCTTCCCCTTGATGATTTATGATCCTGAAGCGGGAGCGACTTTGGCTCAACGGATTAGTTTAGAAGGTAACCCTGCACCGAATCGAGATTGGGTGATTGAAAAAGATGCCGACGGCAATGATGTTCAGTACGACTTTTTAAGTTGGGCGAAAACGGAAGGTCGTTTCCGCAAGCACTTCGACAAAGCGGGCAATCCCATTACCGAAAGTATCTTAGGGGCGAGACAAGATCGCTTAGATAACTGGCGTTTGATTCAGCAGTTGGCGGGTATTCAAAATGAAGACTTTATGAGAAGTCTTGCTCCACAGGCCTAGTCATCAATAGTGGGGATGCCTTTTGCCTCCCCACTATTTTTGCTTTAAATAGAAAGTAGCGTGATGATATTATTACAAAATACAGCCACACAGCAAGAGTTAGAACGTTTACAGGAGGCGGTTTTAACGGTCTTGAGCCGTCCGCACCCGATGAGTTCGCAGTTACAGGCTCAATTGACGGATCAGTTTAGCTGTTTGACGGAAGATCAGATTCGTCTCTTTTTTGAGTCGACTTTGCCCACCCTAGAAGAATATGAAGTGGATTTGCTATTTTCGCCCCACTTTACCGCTAAAATGGATGATAAGCTCGCCTTTTCAGAGCAATTCTTTTTCGTATCAATTCGTAAGCAAGACATTCAAGCCATTGGAGAAGCCATTGAATCGCAAAACGTGATGGCTTATTTTGAGTTGCCTTCGGGGCTGAAACTCCCTTTTCAGCTCAAGTCTGTTATGGTCGAACGTTTTGTTATGAGTCTTCAACTCCACAAGCCCCTTGCTCAAGAGATGCTTGACTTTATTCAAGATCACTGCCCCGAGGATTTTCAAGCCTCTGTGTCTTCAGCCTTACGGGATGATGTCTTTAAATTTGAAAAGTATCAGCAGGTATTTAAAGTGGTTTGTGAAAAAATGATTGCCACTCACACCTTAGATCAGTCGCTTGTGATGTTTTTACGAGATAGCATCAAAACCTACACACCTCAAAACGTGCAGGATTTATCCGAAAAGCTGGATCGTCTCATTCAATCGTGCAAAGAGGATATGGCAACCGCCGACACCCGTTCCTACCACCATCCGCACATCCAAAGTGGTAACATGGGCAGTGAACATGATCACCATGAAGCGGAAGCAGTGCGTGCCAATTACAAGCGGATTGTTGAACAATCCACCGCATTAAAAGCCTTGTTATAGTCATTTAAAGACGGTTGGAGTAAAAGCATCCCATGTCTGAAGTAGAACAAAAACGTGCTGTTTTTTTTGATCGAGACGGAACGCTCAATGTAGAACGAGGCTACATACGAGATTTAGAGCATCTTGAACTCTATGACGGTGTGGCGACTGCGGTGAAAAGACTCAATGATTTGGGTGTGTTGTGTATTCTCACCACGAATCAAACAGGGGTGGCTCGTGGGTTTTACGATATTGAACATATTCATGCTCTCAATAATAAGGTGAACCGCTTGCTGAATGAGCAGGCAGGAGCTTTTTTAGATGCCATGTTTTACAGTCCGTATTATGAGCGTGGCGTTGTGCCTGAGTATGCCAAAGCCAGCGACTGCCGAAAGCCAGGGATTGGTATGATTCGTAAGGCTTTAGAGCAGTTCCCTGAAATCGATCTCGCCTCTTCTTATGTGGTGGGAGATAAAGCCACCGATGTGGATTTTGCCCATAATGCAGGCACACGCAGTGTTTTACTGAAAACAGGTTATGGTACCAATGTGTTAGCAGGGAAGTATCAAGCCTTGACGCATCCCCCCACCTTAATTTGTGAAAACTTGGTCGAGGCAGTTGATGCGATTATTCGGACTTGGCAAGAAGAAGGTTTTTTCACCTCCTAAAGGCAAAATGATGTTGAAACAGCTCTTTCACAACCGACGTTTTTCATTTTTTGGGGTGGGGATTCTGTCGTTTGTCTTGCTTTTGGCTTGGGGGATTTTGCTCTATTTCACGCCTGCTTCACTTGAGGTTTTACCGCCTGCCGAAGCGGTGGTGGAGGATGCCTCTACCACAAAGGATGCCGATTTGATTCGCGTGGGCATTAGTGATGATGCGATGACGGAACAGAGTTTAGCCTCTGTCATCATTAGTGCGGATGTCCCTTTTACGCTTCACACAACAGAAAAAGCACCTATTCTAAAATCCTTTCAAGCAGGCGATGTACTTCAGTTGACACCCCATCACCACACGATGAAAATCAGTGTTCGCACAAACGGCGGAACGACGTTTTATCCCCTAACGCTTGCGAGTGTACGAGAGACCCTTTGGCTTAAACCGCTGGATTCAGCGTGTTGTTTAAAGCTATTAAACATCACCCGAAAAGGCAAAACGCCCCAGTATCGTGGGGCAATACAAGTTGTGGCGGATGCTCAATCAAAACGCCTGGTTGTCATCAATCAATTGCCTTTGCAAGATTATTTAAGGGCGGTGGTGCCGAATGAACTACCGATTCGATTTGGGATTGAAGCGGTGAAGGCTCAAGCGGTGGCGGCTCGGAATTATGCGTTGCGTCCTCGTGAAAAAAGTTGGCATGCGTTTGATATTTGCGATAGTCAACTCTGCCAAGCCTATTACGGCAAACAAACCGAAACCCCCGAAACCGATGCGATGTTGGAGCAAACCGAAGGACAAGTCTTGCTTCATCAGGGACAAATTGCACTTGCACTTTATAGTTCTTCTCACGGGGGGGTGAGTACGAATTATCACAATGCGTTTAGTCATCCCGCAACGCAAGCATTTCCTGCCCCTTCGCTTCCGTATTTGCAATCGGTATGGGATGAGGCGAGCGTACAAGCCCGATTCCAAGATTTATCAAACGAGGCGACTCTGCTTGAGTATCTGAAAGAGACGGATTTACCGAGTTACGATAAAAAATCACCTCATTACCGCTGGCAAGAACGCTTAAGCTATTTACAATTAACGGAAAATATTCAGCGTAATTTGCCTCAACTTCTAGCACGTTCCAGTAATGCACGGTGGATTGAACAATCGCCTGATTTTAAATCCAACGGCATAGTGAATCGCTTAGAACCCTTGCAACGAGACGTTTCAGGCAAGTTGATGTCGCTTAAAATTCACACGACGCAAGGTTTTCTCGTGGTGCAAAAGGAATTCGTGATACGTAGCCTCTTGCGTTCGCCGAATCGCTTCTTTTTATCCGCCACCATTGCCTTTGAACCCTATGTAGATGAAGTTGGAAAAGAAATGGGTGTAACGATTTACGGTACGGGCTTTGGGCATGGCGTGGGGATGAGTCAATTTGGTGCCAGTGGTATGAATGAGGCAGGCTTTTTGTATCCTGCGATTTTGACTCATTACTATCCGTATACAACTTTAGGATCGCCTCCTTTGACTTTGAATCCCCTGTATGCACAGCGTCAAAGCCTGCATGGGGTAGAAGGAACGCAAGCGATTTTGCATCTTCAAGTCCCTGAAGGGCAGGCACTCCGCAAAGCCTTTGTGTTTAAGGTGAATGAAACTTCTCTTCGTGTACCTCCATTTTCGGGATTGGAACGTACTTTTAACATTACACCTTTTGTGCATTTAAATAAGATCAATCACCTTTACTGGTCGACGTACGAGGTTCCATTGAAGGCATGGATTTCTTTTGAAGCACATTCGCCTTCTTCTTGAAGTAGGCTTGCTTTTAAATCCACTCCCCACCGATACCCTGTCAAGGTTTTATTTTTTCCGATGACCCGATGACACGGCACTAAAACCGCCAGCGGATTCTTCGCACAGGCAGACGCTAAGGCTCTTACGGCTCTAGGGTGTCCGATTTGTTTGGCTAGTTCACTGTATGAGACACATTGACCATAAGGGATTGTGGCTAAAGCCTGCCATACCTTCTGTTGAAAGTCTGTCCCTTGGATGTCTTGGGGAATATCGAGCGAGGTGTATCGATGTTCTAGCCAATCGTCAAAGGCTTCCCACCATTCAAAAGCGGGTACGTCTTTGGGCAGTGGAAGAGCCTCTTTGATGTAAGGTGTAAGTCCAGTCCGATTTTTAGAAAAGGCAATAAAAACCACACCTTTTGAGGAGGCTTTAAATAAGTAGTGTCTATTTTGGAACGATTGCATTGTATAAAACATCTAAAATCCCCCTCATAAACATAGCACAAAAAAAAATGGAGGGGATTTTAAGCCCCTGTAATAGACGCGTTCAATGTACTCGTTCACAATAAAAAAAGGTGAAACCATGTCTCTCGTGATTCCTTATATTTACCATAATTGTATGACGATGTCGCCAACAGGGATGCCCGCCGTTAATGTGGGCATGATGCCGATGACGGGCTATCCTAATTTAAGTGCCTACACACCCCCCTATTATGGAGGCACCTATATACCCACGGCGGCAGCTTACAATCCACCGATGTACTATCCCAACGGTATGGGATACCTAAGCCCTGTCGTTGAAATGGCACCTGCACCTATGGTGCCTCCTGCTTCGATGAATCGTGTTACAAGGTATTATGTTGTAACGTCGAATCCAGCCAATACGGTGGACTCTTTTACCCCTCGCACACAAGCCTCTGCGTCTATTCAGCACTCCAGCACTGAAGCCAACCCCTTAATGCGTTACTATCAAACACCTCCTTATTACAGTGGACTGAAAGAGTCTTCTCCTTCCTCTCTTCCGATTTCCCAGATTGTTCGTCCCTCCACTGTCCCAGCCGCTCACACCAATGCGATGAATGATGAGCCAAGACTGTCGAGTCATTTTGAATCTCAACAGCAGTTTGATCGTCCGTATGTGTCTATCGGTAGTTTTGATATGTTTCCTCGATAGCCTAGCCGTTTAGTCCAAAAGTTTAGTCCAACAGTTAAATCTCAAATTGCTTTTTTGAAACATTCTGTTACAAAAAGCATCAAAAATCCTCAAGAAATACTTAATGCTAATGTAAGGTGCAAGACGCAACAAACGCCAAAGACCCACCACCACTCACGGCAAACCCAAGCCTCTCTACAAAAAACAACTCCCATTCTCGTTAATGACCAGATTTTATACAGGGGGAATACATAGGTATGAGCGATATTGACTCTAGGGCTATCGCTCTTTTTTTTTGAAAAATACCGCTTGGCTTTTTTTTGTTTGTGCTATTATTGGGGTGAGTCTTATGGATGTGATGTCGTCTTGCTTTGAGTTATATAGTCTTTTCAAGAGTTTTCTGAACAATAGGCTAGACGAGGAGCTTAGATGATTTTGTGAACGGAGTGTAGATAGACCTACATGACTGAACAAAATCATCGTAGCGACAAAGTATAGACATTGTACAGGAAATTATTGAAAAGACTATATCCGCTTTATCATATAGAATGGAGTCTTCAATCTCATGGAAGTGATTTTATTAAAACCTGTTGACCATTTAGGTGAACAAGGAGACGTGGTTCGTGTGGCAGATGGTTACGCTCGAAACCTATTGTTTCCAAGAAATTTAGCGGTTGTGGCAAGCACAGGTGCTAAGAGACACGAGCAAAATCGTCAAGAAACCATTGAGCGTCAAGCCCAAAAGCGTATTGCAGAAGATCAAGCCATTGCCTCAAAAATTGAAGCCGTCAGCCCTGTGGTGATTAAAGCCGCTGTGGGTGAAGAGGGTAAATTGTTTGGTACGATTACCCCGAAAGAATTAGGACGTATTTTGAGCGAAAAAACGGGCGTTGAGGTGGATCGTCGTAATTTGACGATTGAGCGTGCGTTGAACCGAATTGGGGCGTATGATGTCAATTATCGCCTTTCTAGCTTTGTGGAAGCCAAAATCGTGGTGGATATTCAAGCCTCTGTAGAAGCGGAATAAGCGTTTCACTGCCGTGCCAAGCCAAACCCTATTGCTTCAAAGGAACTTTTTAGGAAGTTCCTTTTGCTTGTTGATAAACCGACCAATTACTAGAGGCATAATCCGTTTCAAGCACCGTGTCTCTCTCCTTTAAAAAGGTACGGATGCGATAGCCTTGTTTGAGTTTTGTATCCATTTGAGTGGGAGGCGTGTCAACTTCTACGGATTGAGATACGTCAACTTTATCTTCAATCATGGAAGGGTTAAAGCCTTTAGATTTCTTTTTTTCGCTTTTTTTGTCTTCTTTTTTATTGAATTGTTGCAAGACTTCGCAGTCGCCTACCCCTACCACCGCATGAGGCGATTGAGCAAGGGTTTCTGTGTTAAAAAAGGCGTCTTGAATATGCCGATGCCGATTCGCACCCACACTAGAACTTGAGCCAGTAGACATGAAAATTGTCCTTGCTTTCTTTCTCAAACGAGGTATCGACCAAAAAGCCAGAAAGTCAAGTTTTCAAGCATTTCGTTACAATAAATATTTAAAGGGTCTCTGTTTCGGTTTCGTAATCCAGCTTAAACAAGCAG
Organism: uncultured Vampirovibrionales bacterium; assembly: GCA_964506805.1. Classification (GTDB taxonomy): domain Bacteria; phylum Cyanobacteriota; class Vampirovibrionia; order Vampirovibrionales; family JAJTHC01; genus JAJTHC01. The sequence goes on from CAZDMD010000010.1 coordinate 27,469, forward strand.
TGAGAACAATGGATTTTAAACACTGTCCATGATTTATTTTCTAAATCTTCTCGCAAAAAGGTATTGGTGATTAGCTCCCCCCCGCAATCAGGACAAGGCCAAAACCCTTCGTTATTGCGATCCATTTCCTTCAACGCCAAACGCTTGCCGTTATTAAAATGAGCGACATGAGTGCGATCTATCTGAAGTAAATGCACATCTCCTAAAAGCGTAATCGGCGGAGGCGATTCCACCTGCTTGAGTTCTTGTGGTGTCATTTTCAGACTTCTCGCTAGGCGTGTTCGATTCGTAACGGACAGAAACAAAAGCCTCCCCTCTTCGAGCTGTTCCAACACGCCAAGGGGCAAGCCTGATTTTTCACTTAAGGCTTGACGGGTGAGGTGTAATGCGTCTCGTTTGGCTTGAATCAATCGTGCGAGTGTGGCTTGGTTTTGGGTGGGGAAGGTGTTAGTCATGGCGTTGTGGGTGTCTCTTTTGTAACGTATTGTAAAAACATTCTAAAGTTTAGCATAAAAGTGTCGATAGTTTAAATGTAAGGTTTACAACCTTTCATCTTTCTTCTGAACAGGGGGACATAGCAACGAGAGGCAGTACTTAATTGTATTGCCGTTTTTCTTGGGGAAAGAACGTTGAGCGTGCAAAGCAATAGCGTCAAACAGAGTTAAACAGAAGACTCCAGTCCACATTTTTATGATACTATATCAAGATAAACCGTCTCGTTAGTCTTGAGAAAGTGGCGTTGCTCCCCATGTCCGACTCCAAACTTTTTGCCCCCGATGCCTTTCGCTACATTAGCCCCCAGCATGTGTTGACTTTGGATACTATTTTAGAAAATCAGCCTCCCTTCCATTTTGTTGGGATTGGTGGTGCAGGTATGAGTGCCTTGGCGATTACCTTGTCGCATCAGGGCTTTCAGGTTTCAGGATCTGATTTAAACGCCTCCGCCGTAACGGAGTCTTTAGAATCGCAAGGCGTGCATGTCTTCATCGGGCATGACGCTCAATACGTTCCCGAAGAGGCGGTGCTGGTCGTGTCTTCTGCGATTGACGCGCAAAATCCTGAAGTGCAAGTGGCAATGGGACGTGAGCAATCGATTTGGCATCGTTCGCAAGTCTTGCAAGCGCTCATGCACAGTGCTTGCATTGGTGCCAAAACGACAATTGGTTTAACAGGCACGCACGGCAAAACCACACTCACAGGCATGACAGATGCCGTTTTTCATACCGCCTCACAAGATGCCACCACCATAGCAGGCGGTAAGCTCCCTGGACTAGGGCAGAACGTGCGACTCTCTTCAACGCATGCCATTTGCATTGCCGAATTGGATGAAAGCGACGGCAGTATCTTACGCTACGCCCCGACTTTTACCGTTTTAGCGAATTTGGAGCTGGATCACGCCGATCATTATACACACGGCTTGCCTCAACTCATTTCAACCTTTCGTCAATTTATGAGTCAGCTTACCGCTTTACCCAAGCAGGCGACACAATGGCAAAGCGTCATTTTAAACGGACAGTGCCCCCATACCCGAGAATTGGTCTCTGTAATTCCCAAAGAGGTTCGACGCTACTGGATTTTTGACAATCGAGACGAGGCGGAACGTTTTCAGGAACAAGGGGAGCGTTACCTGATTGAATCCGTTAAGAGACAAAGCCGTATTCGTCTTTCTCACTGGATGCCGAGCTTTACTTGGTTGACGCTAGGGGAGTTTAACTTACAAGTCCCCGGCTGGCATAATGCGTGGAATGCAGGTATGGTGGCGATTGTGGCTCATGCGTTTGGGATTGAATGGCAATTCATTGCAGAAGGCTTGCACGCCTTTACAGGCATGGGACGACGCTTTGAACAGGTAGGTGCCTTCAACGGTGCGATTTTAGTGGACGATTATGCTCATCATCCCACTGAAATTGTGGCGACTTTAGAAGCAGCTCGAACTTATATGGCAGGGCATGCACTGAAAGGACGCTTGATTTCTTGTTTTCAAGCCCATCGCTATACCCGATTGCACACCTTTTGGGCGGATTTTGCTCAAGCCTTTTTAGATACCGATGTGCTGTATGTGTTAGAACCCTATGCCGCCCACGAATCCCCGATTGCGGGGGTAACAGGGCAGGCGTTTACGGAAGAAGTCCGTCGGCGTTTCCCCCTCAAACATGTGGAGTTTATCCCTGAATTAGACCTACTCAAAGCCGTTTTACAAGAAAGCGTTACCGAAGGAGATTTGGTGCTATCACTTGGAGCAGGGACGGTTACCCAGCTATTACGAGGGTGGAAAGGATAGAATTGACTTATGTTGGATTCTCTTGCAATGCCCCCTGTACCGTTTAGCCCCGAGTATCACAAGCTCGCATCGTCGTATTCGACGTATCGCATTGGTGGAGAAATGGAAACGGCGTGGTTTCCCAGCTCCATTGCCGAAGCGGAAGCCTTGCTGAAGTGGCTCACGCCTCAATTACAGGCGAAGCAAACCACCCTCCATATTTTGGGTTGGGGCAGTAATACCTTGATTGCCAGTGCGGGTATTTCAGGGCATACGATCATCACTCGTAAAATGGCAAACATTCAACCTTTAGGGGATGGTCTCTTTCTCATGGAAGCAGGCGTTCACTTGGCAAAGGCGGCTCATACGGTTTTAGAATCAGGTTTAACGCTTGGTGAGTATATGATTGGCATACCAGGGACGATGGGCGGTGCGACTTTGATGAATGCAGGTGCGATGGGGCAGGAGACTTCTCGTATTGTGGAGCGTGTCCTCGTCTTTGATTTAGAGGCGGGCGAATCACAATGGCTTAATGCGGATGCCTTAGCGTATGCGTATCGGCATAGTGTGCTTAATCCCCAAAAGCAGGTGGTGCTTGCCACGGAATGTCGATTTGAAGCGGGAAATGCCACCGAAACCAAGTCTCGTATGGAGACGAATTTGGCGTTTCGCAAGGCACATCACCCCACTGAACCGAATGGCGGAAGCGTCTTTCGCAATCCTCCTAACGCCCCTAGTGTGGGTCGCATGATGGATGAACTCGGGGCAAAAGGAGCATGGCAAGTCGGGCAAGCTCAAGTCAGTGCGTTACACGGCAATTTTATTGTCAATTTAGGCGGTGCCACGTCTTTAGATGTCTTAACATTGATGCGTCAGATGCAAATCGCCGCATGGGAGGGGTATCACGCCCGCATTTTTCCAGAAAATCGATTTATGGGCGATGCCACAACAGCAGAACGTGAACTTTGGCAGGCTTTAACAGAAGGGGATTCCCACCATGACAACTAACACAACTCATCTAAATACAAAAAACTTTACAGGCTGGACGACGACCGACGAAAAAGGCTTGCGTCGCATTCTGCCGTCGGCACGCATTGCCGTTTTATGTGGAGGCAATTCTTCAGAACGTGAGGTTTCTTTACGTTCGGGTAAAAATTGCTATGAGGCTTTATTGCGATTGGGCTATACGCATGTGAAATTGATTGAAGTGGATCAGCATCTAACGCAAGTCTTGCTGGATTTAGGTGTGAATGTCGTTTTTTTAGCGACACATGGCGAACAAGGCGAAGACGGTGCGATTCAAGGCTTGCTTGAAATTTTAGGGATTCCTTATACAGGCAATGGCATTCAAGCCAGTGCCATTACCATGGATAAAGACCTCACCAAACGCCTGTTGAAAACGGCGGGGCATCCTGTTTTGGGGTCTCGTACCTTTTATTGGAATCCTGAAGAGGGGGCGGATTTTCGTTTTATCGAATCCCTTTTACAAGACATTGGCTTGCCGATGATGGTCAAACCCCTGCAAACAGGTTCAAGTGTGGGGATGTCGAAAGTTGAACATGCGGAAGAACTCGTCGATGCCCTTGATTTAGCAGCCCAACACGGCGGACGCATCATGGTAGAGGCCTTTGCCGTCGGTCGAGACCTCACCGTAGGCGTGCTGAATATGGATGCCGTTCCCACAGTTACACCGATTTTAGAACTGCGTCCCAAGTCGGGTTGGTATGATACCCACGCCAAGTACACCAAAGGCATGACGGATTTTATCCTACCTGCCGAAATTTCACCCGAACTCACGCATGCCATACAGCAAGAAGCCCTTGCGGTGCATCAGACTTTAGGGTGTCATGGGGTAAGCCGTACCGACTTTGTTTGCACGACGGAAGGCGACTATTTTATTTTAGAAGTCAATAGTATCCCTGGTATGACGGATTTAAGCGATTTACCTGCCCAATGCCACGCCATGGGCGTAAGTTATGATGAGCTGGTGAATCACGTTTTGCACTCTGCCGTGCAAACAGCGGATGTCGTCCTCAACCGTCCACAAGCCTTTACTTCTCACGCTTTTTAAACCCAAGAGATTCACAACTGCCCTATGATGCCTGACGAAGCCGAAAATACGCCTTCCCCCTCCATAACGCAAGACGACACGCCTGAAACTACCCTTCCCCTGTCCGATGTCGCTTTGCCTGCTTTGTCCTCTTCTTTGGAGTCCGTCGCATCGCCTTCTGAAGAAAGCCTTTCTAGTGAGTCCATTCAAGCAGAAGAAAAAAGCTCGCTTGACCCTACACAAGAGGCTCGTTTACGTCGAAAAGCAAAACTCAAACAGCTCTGGTGGAATCGTTTCAAGGAAGTGGCTCGTTTTGCTTTATTTATCGGTCTCACATGGGGGATTTATAGTGGTTTGCGTTTACCCATATGGTTTCTAACGCCGTCTCAAATTACGGTGCAGGGGTATCACATGCTTCAGCCTGAACGGGTTAAAGCCTTATTGAAAAGCGAGCAAGGCAAACACTTGCTCCTGATTAACCCGTCTCAAGTGGCACAAAACCTACAAAAACAAGATCCCCTCATCGCCCGAGTGCAAGTGCGTCGTTTGCTCTTGCCCAAGCCTCACCTCTTACTGGCGATTAGTGAGTATCGTCCGTGGGGTTTGGTGTACAACACGTGGGAAAAACCCCGTGTCATGGCGTGGCATCGGCAAGCAAAACATGCCCCTGATGCACTAATTCCGCCTCCTTTTGCGTTTGTGTTGGATTCTTACAAAAGTCTACATTTTAAATCGAATCAGTATCAAATCCCCCAAAAGGCCTTAGCAGACTACTATACCCCTTTGTTTATGGAGACGCAATGGTATCGATCCCTTCCCCCTGAAGCCAGACAAGGGCTTTTAAAAAATTTGGATCGCTTGATTGAAGGCTTGCGTCAGTTGCCTCAAGTGAAGGTGAACGCACTTTCGCTTTCAGGACGACAATATGTGAGTATGGATACCACCATTCAAGGTAATGCCGTTCAGGTGTTAGTAGGTGCGTTGAATGAGGAGGCGTTCACCCGAACGGGACGACTCAAAGCGATTTTACCCACCCTTGCCAAGCTCAATCACGATACCCCCAAAAACAAGGTGGATCGCATTGATGTGCGTTGGTCTGAAAACGTTTACCTGCATCGACAAAACGGACAAACCAACGCCAATAGTGTTTATTCAGCGTTGTAGATTTTGGAAAACAACTTACGCTAGAGCATATACGGTAAAGATGTGTTAGAATACATGAGAGTGGTACTAATTAGATAGATAAAAGACCTTGACGCAGAGATTCTAATCCC
>CAZDMD010000011.1:0-2332 GCA_964506805.1 uncultured Vampirovibrionales bacterium
TCATCTAGGCTCCTCGTCTAGCCTACTGTTCGGAAACATCTTTAATCGACTATAAAACAAATATTCGAAGGATTGCAACATCTTATTCCCCTATTTCTCAGGCTCTTGATAAAGTGTTTGGTTGTTTTTGAATATGGCTATATAAAAACGCACAAAATAATCTTGAAACGTTTTTTAGCACAAAACAGTCATTTTTAATGACAAAAGGTGCGTACGATGCTAAACAGTACAAGCGGATTTTCGGCTATTGCATGGGGGGCGACTCGAATCCCTACTTCTCGTGCTGAAACGCTGATGCCGCCTTCACGTCCCGACGAATTAAACGCGACACCCAATCGAACAGGCTTGTTTTATAGCTATTTATTTATGCCCGCCAAACGTGGACGCAACAGCCGTTCTGCCATTTATTTAGAACAAGCCTTGCGTCCTTTGCTCACCTCTCCCAATACCATTCGCTTGCTAGAAGAAGCGGGCTTCCCGAGCGTCAGACAAAATCCGAAACACTTAAGAAAAGCACAAGAAATTTTAGGCGATGCGGCGTTGGTCTTAAGCATCAACATGGTACAGCGACCTTTAAGTTGTCCGAGTCAGTTGTATCGCCTCAATATGGGAATGACAGGCTATTTAAATGATTATCCGCAAGAGATACAAGTCTTAGGGGTTACAGGTGTTTCTAATGCATCCAATGCGTTACGCTTTATACAGCTTTCAAGTCAGCTATTATGGTCCGTAGGCATTCAAGAAACCTACCTCTCTCCTCGGGATCAAGAAGAGTATCTACGTATGTTGATTGATGCGTCTCAAGCCCCGTTACGTTTGGCTCTGTGGTATAGTCCAAGCTAAGTTATGTCGATTCTTGTGAATACGCAAGTTCTTGTTTTTCACGCCATAGACTCAACAGTAAAGACGCAATGGCAATGGAAGAATACGTCCCCACGATAATCCCTAGCCCCATACACAACACCAAATTTTTGGTACTATCACCCCCAAAGAAATAGAGGGTTACCAAAGGAAGGAGAGCGGTGAGAGAGGTGTTAATCGAACGGGCTAAGGTTTGATTGATAGAGACATTCGCCACTTCGGCAAAGGGTCTCTTCTGGGAATACATCAGCCGTGTATTTTCTCGTAAACGATCAAACACGACAATGGTATCATGCACACTAAAACCAATGACGGTTAAAATCCCTGTAATAAAAAGGCTATCAATCGCCACATTGCCTAAGTAGCCCATGGCAGCGAACACACCAAAAACAATGACGGTATCATGGACTAAGGCAGTCAAGGCACAAATGGCATAATCCAACTGAAAACGATAGGTCAGATACCCTGTAATCAGGAGATACGCCAAAGCCAACGCCAACAACGAATTTGTAAAAAGTTCTTTCGCAAGCGTAGGCCCCACCGTATTTCGCTGTAATAGGCTAAAATCTCCGACTTGGCTTTTCAAGGTGGAGTCTAGGGCTTCAATTTTAGCCTCATCGAGCATTGGTGTGCGAATAGACAAGACGCTCCCTTGCGACTTGGCATCGGTCTTCATCGGGTTTTGAAGCTGGATGACCGCCCCTTCGATTTCATAGGCATCTAGGGCGTGAGCGAGATGCGGTAGCGTCTCTTGTGCCACGACTTGAGTCGTTTGAACTTCTGTGAGTGTGCCTCCGACAAAATCAATGCCTAGCTTTAACGGCGAGTGCATCGGCGTATTGACGATGTTGAGTCCCATAAAAATGAGACTAGGCAGAATTAACGACAACGAAATGAGTAAATATCGCCCTCGATGCTTGACAATATCAATCACCGTTTTAGAGAGGGGAATTGCCGTGCTTGATTCTATTGCTTGTTGTACGTCTGTCTGTGACTCTTGTGCAATCGGGGAATAGGTCATGGGTGATTATCCTTTTGAAAACGTCATGCGTTGACGCGTTTCCGCCCCTAACGCCAATTCTAAAATCGTGCGTGTGACGGTGAGTGCAGTAAACATACTCATGACTACCCCTAAGGCAAGGGTAACGGCAAAGCCTTTGACGGCTCCTGTTCCCAATCCCCATAGCACCGTACAAGTAATCAAGGTCGTAAAGTTGGAATCTAAAATAGACGGTAACGCCCTGTCAAAGCCCAAGCTAATGGCTTTTTTGAAGGTTTTACCTAAGGCAAGCTCTTCTTTACTGCGTTCAAAAATCAGAATGTTTGCATCCACTGCCATACCAATGGAAAGAATAAAACCTGCAATGCCTGCCAGTGTAAAGGTAACGCCCGCCAAGATAAACGCCACATAGCTTAATAAGGTATACGCCAAAAGACCCAAGTTTGCCACTAAACCGAGCTTACGATAGTA
>CAZDMD010000011.1:2342-32837 GCA_964506805.1 uncultured Vampirovibrionales bacterium
ATTGAGACTTTGAGACAGCGAGTTTTCCCCGAGCAAAGCACCGACTGTGCTTTCTTCGACCACTTCCACATTCACAGGCAATGCCCCTGCATTCAAGGTATCGACAATGGCTTTGGCTTCATCTTTGGTGAAATTACCTGTAATTTGCCCTGAACCGCTTAAAATGGCATCCTGCACGGTGGGAGACGACACCAATTCACCGTCAAAGAAAACGGCTAAAGGCTCTTTATTGCTTGCCATATCGGCGGTTAGAGTGGCAAACTTTTTCGTGCCTTCGCTTGTGAGTTCAAAGCCAACCGACCAGCCTCCCATGGGATCTTGATCCAAGCGAGCGGATTTCAAATCTCGCCCAGACACATCGGTTAAAGCCCACGCTCCATTGACTTTACGCTTAAACTCAAGGAGTCCCACTTTCCCCAGTTGTTTTTTCGCCTCTTCAGGGTCTTTCACACCAGGGATTTCAACGAGTAGGCGTTTGTCCCCTGCTTTTTGCACAATGGCTTCCGATACCCCAAATTTATTAACCCGCTGTTCAATCACCATTTGTAAGCTATCCATAACGTTAGCGTTAATCGTGGCGACTTGGGCGTTAGGGACGGCTTCCAGCGTCAAGCGAGTGCCTCCTTTTAAATCGAGTCCCAAGTTGGGCGGATGCTTAACCGCATAAAAGCCTGCTCCTGCGAGTAGAATCAGAAGCACTAAAAATTTAAGTTGGGGTGTTTTAGAAGAGGACATAAGGCATTTCTCTTGTATGTTCAGGATAATTAGCTTCTATTATACACCAAATTCCTTGTTTTTGTGATACTTTATAGAATATTATGGTTTTGTGTTGGGAACTGAGACTCGTGTCCAAGCTCTTGCCGTCTTTGTATGTGGATGCCGAATGCTTTGTCCGATCCTTTGGGGGCGTGGCGAAAGCGACGTGGTGGCTGTACAACGCCTTCTGCCCCCGATACGCCGACGAGTTTAACGTCTACGCCTTAAGACGAGGAGAACCCTTACAACAGCCTCTGCCTCAAGGTATGCACGATTTCCCCATTGGCAATTTCCCCCTGCGAGACCTCTGGCGAGCGACCATAATTCCGCCTTTTTCCTATTTGCCGCAAGTTCAAGCTATTCACTTCCCCAATAACGGACGCATTCCGTTTGGCATTTCCGCTCCTCCCTTTCAAAGCAAGGGAATTACCACCTTGCATGATGTCTTACCTCTTGAGGTAGAAGGCTATTTGAGTCCTGAAAAGCGAAAACGCTATATTCAAAAAACACAGCGTTACATCCATCAATCTGCTTTTGTGATGACGGTATCAGACTACTCGAAGGCTCAGATTTTACGACATTTTCACAGCCCTCAAGAGATTGTCGTTGTTCCCAATGCCCCGACCCTTCCCCCTTTGGGGGATAAACGCCCGCTTTTACTTGAAGCAAGTAAGCCTTACTTTTTGTATACAGGGCGGTATGAGCCTCGTAAAGGGATTGATGTCGCTATTCGAGCGATGATTGAATTACATCACGCAGGCGAACTCACCAGTGCCTTGTGGATAACAGGGAAAGTCAAATACTTTAGTGCGGATTTTGAACGCCTCGTGAAAGAAGCAACGGCACAAGGCATCGTCAAAGAACTTGGCTATGTGAGCGATTTAGAACTCGCCACCTTAATGCACGAAAGCCGAGCCTTGATTTATCCCTCTCGATCTGAAGGCTTTGGTCTGCCCCCCTTAGAAGCCATGACACAAGGATGTCCCGTCATTACGACACGCTTAACCGCCATTCCTGAAGCCTGTGGAGAAGCGGTTTTGTATGTGAATCCCGATGATTTGAATGATGTGAAACAGGCCATTTTAGCCTTAGAACGTAATGCCTCGCAACGGATAGATTTAATTGAAAAAGGCTTTCAACAAGCCCGACGTTTTTCATGGGACGCTTCTGCGGATATTTTGGCAGAGGCGTTACGTCAACATCTATTTCATTAAGACTTTTGAGGAAACATGCTCCAATGCCGACGTTAGAACGCAATGAACAAGAGACTTTACCCCCTTGTGAGACGGCTTCAGAGTCCATTTTAAAGAACCGTTCGTTTATGGCGTTATGGTGGTCTCAAGTCTTGTCTCAGTTGGCGGATCGTATTATTTTTGTCGTCTTTGTGGCGTATCTCACGCATCTCTATGGCGGAGATGAACGCTATACGAGTTACCTTTACATTGCCTTTACCATTCCTGCGATTCTTCTTACCGCAGTGGCTGGCGTGTATGTGGATCGTTGGCCCAGACGCTTGACGCTGGTTGCCATTAACGTGATTCGAGGGGGCTTGGTGCTAGCTCTTCCTTGGATGGCTCACTTGGGCTTAAATTATTTGTATGTGCTTGCCTTTTTATTGTCTGCCGTTACGCAGTTTTTTGTGCCAGCAGAATCCGCCACCATTCCCACCATTGTGCCAAAAGAACAACTCCTTTCGGCGAATTCCTTATTCACCACCACCATGATGGCAAGTGTCATCATCGGCTTTGCCTTAGGTGATCCGCTTATTGAAGCCTTAAACTTAGACGGCGTGCATTGGGCGTTAAGTGCCTTATTTATGCTTGCTGCACTCGCCTTAGTGGGCATGCAGATTCCTCAAGAACTTGCGGTTGAGAATCGCCTCTCTAGCGATACGCCTCGCACGGTGCAGGATAGTCTCAATCGCTTTGTGAAAGAACTCCAAGAAGGCTTTACCTATATTCGTGAAAACACCGCTGTTTGGCATGCCATGGCGAAACTCGCCTTGTTGTTTTCTGCGGTTGTTGCCATGTGCATTTTAGCGATTACTTATAGCAAAGCCTTTCTCTATACCGATGCGTCGGTGGCGGCTCGAAAATTTGCCTATATTGTAACCAGTTCAGGCGTGGGCATGGCACTCGGGGCTTTGCTGGTAGGGCGATATTTCAAAAATGCTCCTGTGCCTGTGGTGGTGTATAGCGGGATGTTGCTCTTAAGTCTTGGCTTAGGCGGTATGGTGGCTGTCCCCTCTCTCTTTCCGCATTTAGATTCACTGGCGTTTGAAATTCCTGCTTGGGGGGCGTTGGCAGGATTCCCCCTCACGGAACGGATGCTATGGACGTATCTCACGGCTTTTGTCATGGGGGTGGGGGCTTCTGCGATGGCGATTCCCTTGCAGGCCTTTTTGCATGAACGCATCCCTGAAGCGATTCGGGGGAAGGTCTTGGGTGTTCAGTTTACCTTGCTTTCGACCAGTTCGACGCTCCCTGCTTTAGTGGCGGGCTTGAGTTCTCATTTTTTAGGCGTGCAAGCGATGATGTTACTTTTAGCACTACCGTTTATCCTATGGGGAAGCTACGGCTTTTATCTTGTTTTCGTCAAGAAGCTCCGTTCGTTTTGAAATTGCCTTGAATGATTTCAATGAATCGCCCCATTTTCTTCCCTGCTGTTTTAGCTTCTTGTTCAACGAAACTGGCATCATATTTGGCGTCGTTATTATTGATGAAGTTTTTAGCGGAGTCCGCATATTTTTTTGCTCTTTGATACTCAGGTGTTCCTGCTTGAATGGGAGGACGATTCAAGGGAGAAAAGAGTGTGTGGTAGAACTCTCTCAGTTCTTCTGCGAATTCTTTAACAGTTTTAAGATCTTCAGGGTTATTTCTATCCAATCTGGATAGGGCTTGGAATGCTTTTTCTTCATATACTTCAGGAATGAACCCTCCAAGAGACATAAACTCATGTTGACATACATGCGTAAACTCATGAGCAATTATATCCAAGATTCTTTTATGATCTAACTCTCTGTAAACAGTAAGAGTGTCTTTCCCCATTGACCCTGCTCCTGTGATTTTATATTCATCAATAGGCGAGGTTTCAATTTTTAGTTTAATGGGGACATTTTCGTATCCAAAATCTTTTTTGACTTGATGAAAAGCCTTCGTGATAAACTCGTCTTTGTCTTTGATTTGTAGTAGACTTTGGTAATTTTTAACGGCTAATTCTGCTTCTTCGGGACTGAACTTCTTACCGAAAATACTTTCTAATAATTCGGGGATTTCTTGTATCGCTTTGGCATCAGGTGTATTGGGGGTAATCCGTAAACCCTTTTGAAACTGGCTTGCTGTAATACCTAGCGTCGTGGCGACCACCACTATGACTGCTGTAGGTATTAAAATCCCCGCCCACAGCCACGGATTATTGCCTTTAGGCTTCGTGGTGGTATTTTGTGGCGTGATGTTAGAAGTCGTACCTTGAGTCGTACCAAACGCATCAGGAGGATTCACACCCTCTTCTTGTGGCGTTGGCTTTGGCGTTTGAGGAGCTACCCCAATATATCGAGGGGTGTAATAATTTGCCTGTGGCGGTATCGACATTAAAAAATCCCTTATATTTATCACCTATTATCTACATAAAAACGGAAAACAAGTTAAATGATGCCATGCGTTCCCCAAGTGAAGGATTTTCAAGCCGTTTTGCGTCCAAAATGAGGCTCGCTTGTTAAACTGAATTAGAGTGTCTTCATCAGAACCATGAGTAAACGCATCCAATGGCACGCCATAAAAAGCACCCTGAACATGAAAACCTAGAACGTTGGCTGGTGTCTTACGCCGACTTCATTACGCTATTATTTGCCACCTTTACCGCCTTATACGCCATTGCTCAATCCAAAATAACCGATGATCACAAAGTCGCCGAAGAAATTACCCGATCCTTTCAACAAGAAACGTTGCTCAAAGGGATTGCCTCTGTGTTTCAAGGGCAAAGTACACCGACGGACAAGCCCAATCCCGCCTTTGAAGAAACAGGTAAAGGCGAAGGGGTCATCGGTAAATATGAAAGTTTAGTCGTAACCCACGGCGAAAAAAAAGCCATGGAAGAACTCTTGGAAGAACTGGATGAGATTGCAAATGAAATTGCCGAAGAACTAGAGGACGCGATTCGAGCCGAAAAGCTAAACCCTGCCTTAGGGGTGAAAGATCAAGTAGATGACTTAGAAGGCATTCCTTTAAGAGGCTTAGAGGTGAGCTTGCAAGAACGAGGCTTAAAAATCAGTTTTGATAGCCGTCTCTTATTTCCTTCAGGGTCGGCTCAACTCAATCCCAAGAGCCTTAAATTTTTAGACGGTGTGGCAGAGCGTTTAATGTCAGCGATTCCCACGCATTTGATTCATATCGAAGGGCATACGGATAATTCCCCGATTACAGGACGGTATCCCTCTAACTGGGAGCTTTCTTCGGCACGAGCCTGTACGGTGGTGCGTCATTTTGTGAACCAACATCGCTTTGCTCCTACGGATTTAGCCGCCGTTGGCTATGCCGATAGTCGCCCTGTTACCACTAATAGCACGGCTGAAAATCGAGCCAAAAACCGTCGGATTGATATTATCCTCCATAGTCGAGCCGAAGAAAAAACGGCAGACCCTAGAATACAACAACGGAAGGAACGCATTTTAATCGATACCACGCATCGGTACAGTATTGAAAATAAAGTGGCGAAAGAAAAGCCTCTTCCTCAAATCATTCCCAATGATGCCGTTGTACCACTCAAGCCCGCTCCCAAAGCAGCCCCCCTGCCTGTCAAAGAATCTGTAAAAGAAAAAGAGCCTAAAGCGGTTGTCCCCCTTAAGGTAGAAGAAAAACCGAAAGAATCGATTAAGCCTAAGTTGAAAGAAAGCCCGACGGAAGAAATTCGTTTGCCCATTTTTAATGAAAACGGTGAAGCCTTGAATCAAGAAAAAAGTTCACCGAAGGGGGGCAAGGTGTCTTCCGCCTTACTGTATCAAGAAGATGACGTTTAAGGTGGCTATAGAAGACTCTGCAAAAGTCTCTTGCTCCCTCTCCCTTAGGGAGAGGGTTGGGGTGAGGGATTTCGGAAGTATAGTTATAGATTGTGTCTCCCTCCTCCTAGCCTCCTCCCTAAGGGAGGAGGGAAAAGACAAAAAAGACTTTTGCTCCCTCCCCTTTAAGGGATCGACTATAAACCCTACGTCTAAAATACACCCCTCACCCTAACCCTCTCCCCAAGGGGAGAGGGGACAGGACGTTTTCAGAGGTTTCTATAAATGGCGAAGCGGATTAACAGGTCGTCCGTTGACACGCACTTCAAAGTGTAAATGAGCCCCCGTGGAATACCCTGTCGAACCGACGGCTCCGACGCTTTGCCCTTTGGCAACGGCACTGCCTCTGGAGACATAAATACGAGAGAGATGACCATAAAGGGTGGCGTATCCCTTCCCGTGATTGATAATAACGCATTTGCCATAACCGCCATACCAACCTGCCATAATCACTCGTCCACCATCGGCGGCGGCAATGGGCGTGCCTGAAGGACGGCTAATATCAATGCCTGTATGGTTGAGTCGCTTGCGGTGAATCGGGTGCGTGCGATACCCAAAGGCGGAGCTTAATCGACCACGTAGAGGCCACATCAAACGCCCTGTTGAACCTTTCACCCCTCGGGTGTTGCCCCGTAACAAGGCTTCTAATTTTTCAGATTCCGCCAAGAGCTGACGCTCTTTGAGTTCGTAAAACTTGGCATCGCTGGCGTAGCGTTGCTTCATGCGTTCTTCTTCAAGCGTTTGAGCGTATAAATCTACTTTAAGACTTTTAATTTTGGCGTAAGCCATTGCATTGAGTTGCCGTTCCTTGAGCAGTTGAGCTTGACTTTGTTTCAGAAGTTCAGTTTGTTGTTTGAGTGCCTTAAAGTTTTCGTTGTCTTGCTTTAAGATACGCTCTTGGAAATAGAGGCTATCGACCATTTGAGAGACATTTTCAGAGGCTAAAATTTGTTGCACCAAACTCACACGCCCCCCTTTATACCAATGGCGAATCCGAAGACCAATCACACGCCCCAAGCGAGTCGTTCGTCCAATCGTTAAATCCAAATTACGCTGCAACGATTCAATGGAGTGCTGCGTTTGATGTAGACGTACTTCTTGATGTTCTAAGGCTCGTTGTGTTTTAGAAAGTTCAATTTGCTTAGAAATGAGGCGATCTTGGTGATAACGAACACGGCGGAGTTTTTCTCGTTTTTTTTCTTGAATCGTGCGACGTTGCGATTCGACGACCGCTTTTTTTTGCTTGATTTTGTTTTGATCGACGGCGTTTGCTTCTAAAGCAAAAAACAGACTACACAATACACCCATGCAAAGGCTGAACGTCAAACAACGTATCCCGTGTTGAATCGCTTGGAGGGGCTTTAAAAAACGCAAATCGACTCTGATTCCTTTCGCAAGGTGAAAAACGCTATTACTATATCACAGTCTAACGTTTCATGCAAAACAGGATTATCTCCCTGAGGCGATACGTTCTTTCGCAAGGGTAATCGCTGCGTCTAGGGTGTCGATACCTCGTTCTTCCGCCACTGTAAAGATGCGTTGAGCCGTTTCATAAATGCCGTTTGTTTTTTCGGTGGCCTCTTCAAGCGTGCCTTGGGCGAGTTCCGTTGCCAGTACAATCACACCGCCTGAGTTAATCGCAAAATCAGGGGCAAACAGAATCCCACGGGGTTTCATCTGTTTCGCCAAGGCTCGTTCCGCCAAAGGGTTATTCGCTCCGCCTGCAATCACACGAGCCGAAGTCTGCTGAAGCACGTCTTCGGTTATCGTACCGCCAATCGCATTCGGGGATAAAACATCCGCTTTCACCTTCCAAATCTCAGACGGCTCCACCACTTGAATGTGAGGCATCAGCTCGACGCATCGTTGCACGGCGGGGGCATAGGTATCTGCTAAAATAACGTTTACGCCTGCTTCTTTTTGCAGATGCGTCAATAAATGATACGCCACTTTCCCCGCCCCTTGAATGGCAATCGTCAAGCCTTCTAAGCTCTCTTGCTTGAGTTGATACGCCACGGCGGATTTAATTCCTTGATACACGCCCAAGCCTGTTAAAATCGCAGAATCGCCCAAACCGCCTTTTTCAGGGGGCAAGGCAGACACATAAGGCGTTAGCTCTTTCATCAGTTCCATGTCCGCACTGGTTGAACCAATATCGGTTGCGGTGTAATAGCTCCCTCGTAGTAAGCCAATGGCTTTGCCCATGGCACGCACCATCGCAGGGGTTTTGCTCTGTCCTTCTTGTAGCCACATCACGCCTTTACCGCCTCCGTAGGGAAGTCCTGCTAAGGCGTTTTTATAGGTCATGGCTTCTGAAAGTTTTAAGACATCCGTCAACGCCGCTGCCTCCGTGGGGTAGTGCATCATGCGACATCCCCCCAAACCAGATCCGAGCGTGGTATTATGCAAAGCAATAAAGCCTCTCAATCCTGATTCGGCGTCCTGCACCACGAAAATGCCTTCATGCCCTGCGGTTTCGATTTGTTCAAAAAGTGTCATTGTTTTAAATTCCTTTTTGGATTTTGTTGCGAGGAGGTTACAGAGAGAGTTCAAGTCGGATGAAGATTCAAGGAAAAACAAACGGATTTTGAGGCGTGTAGACATACTACATAACGAAAAAACGGCTTGTTTTGACACAGAAGATTCGCCGAATGGGACTTTCTCTGTAGCCTCTGAGATTTTTGTTATAAAGTTATGGATATAGTTTAATCAAAACACGTTTTAAATTAAAGAAATTGAAAGAATGCCACCTGTTTTCATTGCACTTGGATCTAACTTAAACTCGCCTCGTTTTCAGCTCGATCGTGCGGTGGAGGCGTTTGAAACTCATCCTGAGATTCATCGGCTTGCCGTAAGTGCTTGGCTTGAAAGTGAGCCTATGAATTGCCCTAACGGATCACCCCCTTTTTTAAACGGGGTGATGCGATTGGAGACCACACTAAGCCCCGATGCCTTATTCGACTTTTGTCAATCGCTTGAAGGGCAAGCAGGTCGAAAACCTCATGCCCAACGCCAAACGAATGAAGCACGCCCCTTAGATTTAGACATTTTGTTCTATGGGGATTTAATCCTAAAAACGCCGTCTTTAGAAATCCCGCACCCGAGACTGCATCAGCGTGATTTTGTACTGAAACCTTTAGTGGAGCTGGATCCCACATGGGAGCATTCTGTATTAAAACGTTCTATGTTACAACTTTTGGAAGACCTACATCAAATCAGTTGAATTTCGCTTATGTTTATAGGATAGTGAGTGAGTCGCAGATTGCTTTAATCACACGACTTAGTTTATCAAGACTCTACACCCTTGCGGAAAATAAGAAAGGAAATGACCATGACGGCATTTGCAATTGAAGCCCAAGAGCGGGATACGAGTCGTAACCCACGCCAACTGCGTGCAAGCGGCTTGACTCCAGCAACGATTTACGGCAATAAAATGGAGCCTAAATCCATTCAGCTCCCCGCCCATGAATTTCGTCAAGCCTATTTAAAAGGAAACGAAGTATTTGAACTCCAAGGTATCGGCATTACGGCTAAAGCCCATCAAATTCAAATTCATTCGGTTTCCCGAGAAATCTTGAACGTCGAGTTTTTGGTTTCGGCGAACTAGAATTGACTGCTACTGATAAAAAACAAAGAGGCTGTTTGATTAAACAGCCTCTTTGTTTTTCAGCCACGCTATCGCCTCTTCACGAGTCGTTAGCTCCCCTAAGGCTTGAGCCTCTTTGAGTTGATCGAGCAATCGACCGATTGCAGGACTCGGGGGTAAGTGAAGCAATGCCATAATGTCCTGCCCGTTGAGTAAGGGTGGGGCGTTACGTTGCGATGCCGTTTCCCAATAGCGTTTTAATAAAACGAGTTGATTGCTAATCGAACGCTGTAAATCCCCCTCACTAAAGGCATTGCCTCGAGTGCTAAGGGTATCCGCCAAGCCCAATATCCCTAAGTAAGGCGTGGCATCCCCGATTTTACGAAAATAGCGAAGCACGCTTTTCTCACTACTTTCCGCATGAAAGGTACAGGGGTATAAATGTCGTTCTACCAAAAGACGAATGCGTTTTTGTGTATGCTGACTTAAATGCCACGCGTGTAAAAGCGGTTTAATGAGTTCCGCGCCTGCTTTTTCATGCCCTAAAAATCGATGTTTCAATGTGCCATCCGCAAGGGGTTCGAGCGTCCAGCAGTGGGGTTTGGCAATATCATGGAATAAGCATGCCATTTTGACTAAACCGTATTCGCTTCCCCCATGCCCACTGGGTAGATGCAAAGCGTTTTGTGTTTCGGCATCTAAATCAGGGTAAATGAGTTCCGCTTGATTCACCAGCTCTAAGGTATGCTCCCACAAAGGCAGATGATGATGACTATTGGGACTCACGCATTTTAAGGCGGTGAGAGGCGGAAATAACGCTTCTAAAATACCTGCCTCCGCCATGAGCTTAACAGTCGGAAAAGCACAAGGGGCGGATAAGAGCTTGAACCACTCATACGCCACCCGTTCTTTCGCCACTTGAGACAAATAAGGCAGTGTCTCTTTTGCCCACGACAGGCTTTGAGCATCTAGTTGCGTGGGGGTTTGAGGACATTGTAACGTCGCATGAAAACGAAAGAGTCGTAAAAGTCGTAAGGGGTCGTCTTTTAGATTCGCTAAACTCAAGGCTCGAATGCGTCCGTGTTTTAAATCATTTGTGCCGTCAAAGGGATCGAGCAGTACCCCTGTTTGGGTTTCTAGGGCAAGGGCATTGAGGCTTATATCTCGGCGGGCTAAATCGATGTGAATATCGTTATCTTGAGCTTGGGCGATGTCTAAAAAGAGAGGCGTTTCATCCTTGTTTCCTGTTAGGATAACGACTCGGTAAATGTGCCACGTCTCATCCAACGGCACGAATCGGCTTTGGGGCAGAGCCTGATGCAACGCAAGAGCCACCGCTTTGGCAGGGGCATTGAGAATACACACATCTAAATCTTCGATCAAACCCGTTTGATGAGGATTGAGCAAGGCATCTCGAATGGCACCACCCACGATGTAGGCTTGAGCGTTTTGAAACGTGCTTAAAACTTGGTTTAAGCATTGAATACGGCTATCTTCTAAAAGGTATTGAAAAGAAACGGATGAACTCACAAGGGTGGCTCCTCAAATGGAGAGGTACTATGAAGAAGCAGACTTAAGCCTGCAATAGCAGCGGTTTCGGCTCTTAAAATGCGGTGATTCAGATGGCATGTCGTCAAACGAGCGTCTTGACGAAAAACCGCCATTTCATCAGGCGACCACCCGCCTTCAGGGCCTACCCATAGTTGAGCGGTGTCGTGAATCGGGTGTTTTTGAAGGGCGAGCCTAAGATGAGGCGTGTCGGGGTGGTGGCGTTCCGTCAGCACAAAAGAGGGGGAGTCCTGCATGAGAGAATACGCCTCTTGGAAAAGAAGCGGAGAAGCCAGTTCGGGAATATAGAGACTTTCACATTGTAACGCCGATTCTTTTAAAATACGTTGCCAGCGTTCCTGTTTACTTGCGACTTGCTTAGGAGAGACGGTGGTAAAATCGGTCAAAAGGGGTTGAATACGATGTACCCCTAACTCGCAGGCTTTTTGTAAGACGAAATCCCACGCTTGTTCCTTGAGCAGACTCGCAACAAGCGTTATTTTTTGCATCGGGGTGGTCGTTGGACTGTCTTGTACTTGAAGGGGCTTGAGTACCAGTTCTTTTTTGTGAATTTGAATCACTGTCGCTTGAAAGACTTGAGAATGAAGCGTATCCACGCCAATAAGGGTTTCATTGAGTTTAAGCCGTTGCACGGTAAGCAGATGATGCAGGGTGTCCGCATCGGTGATACGCCATTGATCTTGCAACGACCAAGGGGTCTCCTCAGGTGTTTGGGACGGTAAAAAGAGCCGTTTTAGCGTAGGCATAGAGAAATCTTTAAATTTGAAGTGTGAATAACGCTTTTATATTACTTCAAACAATAAATCTCTCAAGCAAACGTTGATTCTTTTTATGCTAACCATTCTTGAGGGGTTTGGAGGATTTCTTCATTGTTCAAGTCCATTAACTCAAAAGGCTTCCCTTTTTGTTGTTCATAGACTTTAACAAGATATAGTCGATTAAAGATGTTTCCGAACAGTAGACTAGACGAGGAGCTTAGATTATTTTGTGAAAGAGTGTAGATAGACCTACATGACTGAACAAAATAATCGTAGCGACAACGTATAGACGTTGTACAGGAAATTCATTGAAAAGACTATATATGAGAATCGTCAACTTGTTTTTTTAAATACTTGGCTTATAATAGGTTTTAGTTTAGGGTATTAAGCCCTTGTGTTGTCTGACTAATGTAAAGGAGCTTCAGCACGATGCTAGATGCTTTCTTGTCCAAAAACCTCGTCACTCAAGGGTTTGGCAAAACAGATCGTAAAGATGCGTGGTGGTGGGAACAAGTTTTCACTATTGTAGCGTTGACCGTATTCGGCTTATATGGGATTTATCGAGCCTTTGAAAATGGCTTTTATGAAGTAGGGCCTTATTTGTCGCCTTTTTATTCGCCTAACCTAAAAGCGATGTTTCCTGAATCATTTGAGTGGTTGAAACTTTCTCCTGCTTTTCTGATTTTGTGGGCGCCTTTAGGCTTTCGTGGCACTTGCTATTTCTACCGACGCACTTACTATCGTGCGATTTTTAATGATCCGCCTGCTTGTGCCGTCGATAAACCCAAGCAAGGTTTCTTGCGTCCTTTAGCCGATTACACAGGTGAAACCTTGTTTCCGTTTGTCTTGCAGAACTTTCATCGCTACTTCTTGTATGTGGCATTGATTTTGGTGGTGTTTCACTGGGTGCATGCCTTTGAATCGCTGATGTACAATGGGCAAATCGGTTTCGGCGTGGGGTCTTTAATTATTTGGTTGGATACCATTATGTTGACGCTCTATGTGTTTTCTTGCCATAGCTTGCGTCATTTAATCGGTGGGCGTTTAAATAGCTTTACAGGCGGATTCTTTAGCCGTTTGGCGTATTTGAAGTGGTTTAATCAAACCAAGCTCAATCAAGAACATTGGTTCTATGCGTGGGTTTCCCTGTTTACGGTGGGACTCTGCGATTTATACATTCGACTGGTCGCCAGCGGGGCGATTACCGATTGGAACACGTGGGGCGTCAACTGGTCATCCGCTATGGGATGTTCAGGCTAGCTTGTTTAATTCTACTTTATTTGATTTCTGTTATTCGTACTCAATAATTTAAGATAGGTATCGCATGATGTCTGTTCATTATGAAACAAAAACGTATGATGTCCTCGTGATTGGGGCAGGTGGAGCTGGTTTACGAGCCGCCATTGAAGCCTCCGCACAGGGCGTTTCAGTTGCCTTGGTAACCAAGTCCTTGCTCGGAAAAGCACATACCGTTATGGCGGAAGGTGGAATGGCAGCGGCTTTGGCTAACGTCGATGCCCTCGACGGTTGGGAAGCTCACTTTAAAGACACCATTCGGGGTGGAAAGTATTTAAGCAATTATCGTATGGCGGAATTGCACGCCAAAGAAGCCCCTGATCGGGTGCGTGAACTGGAAAAATGGGGAGCTGTTTTTGATAGAACGCCTGATGGACGTATTTTACAGCGTCCCTTTGGGGGGCATACCTATCGCCGATTGGCTCATGTGGGCGATCGTACAGGCTTAGAGTTAATCCGCACCTTGCAGGATAAAGGAATTCACTGCGGGATTGATGTTCACATGGAATGCACGATGACACACCTTCTTAAAGACGGTGATGCCATGGCAGGGGCGTTTGGCTATTGGCGTGAAAGTGGGCGTTTTATTTTAATCAATGCCAAAGCGGTTATTTTGGCGACAGGTGGTATTGGCAAGGCGTATCAGGTAACCTCTAATAGCTGGGAATACACCGCAGACGGTCAAGCCATGGCGTTGAAAGTGGGAGCCGAACTCATTGATATGGAGTTCTTGCAGTTTCACCCTACAGGTATGGTTTGCCCCCCCTCCGTGAAAGGCTTGTTGGTTACCGAAGCGGTGCGTGGTGAAGGCGGGAAGCTCACCAATGCGTTAGGCGAGCGTTTTATGAAGAATTATGATCCTGAACGCATGGAGTTGTCCACTCGGGATATTGTCGCCAAAGCCATTTACACCGAAGTGAAAGAAGGGCGTGGCTCGCCAAATGGTGGCGTATTCTTGGATATTTCGCATCGTGGAGCGGATTATATTAAGCGTAAATTGCCTTCCATGTATCACCAGTTCCTAGAACTGGGTGATGTGGATATTACCAAAGGGCCTATGGAAGTAGGACCTACCATGCACTACACTATGGGAGGTGTGCGTGTGCATCCTGAAACGCAGGAAGCCTTGAACGTGAAAGGTTTATTCGCCGCAGGTGAAATTTCAGGCGGATTGCACGGTGGCAACCGTTTAGGTGGGAACTCCTTGAGTGATTTGGTGGTCTTTGGTCAACGTGCAGGTTTGTATGCGTCTGAATACGCCAAGCAAATGACCGAATTACCCCATGTCAATGACGAGGAAATTAAGTCGTATGCCGAAGAACTGGTGGCTCCTTTTGAGCGAGACTCCATTGCTGAAACGCCGTATCAAATCCAAGCGGATTTACAAGCGTTAATGGGGTCTAAAGTCGGGATTGTACGTGAAGAGCAAGGCTTGAAAGAAGCCATTGCAGAGCTTCAAGTCTTGAAAGAGCGTGCGAAAAAAGCCCGTGTCGATGGCAGTCGGGCGTATAATCCTGGGTGGCACTTGTCTCACGATATTCACAATATGATTTTAGTGGGTGAAGTGGTGGCTCGGGCGGCCTTACAGCGTACTGAAAGTCGTGGGGGTCATACCCGTTTGGATTATTTGGAATCCGACAACGAAAAATGGCGTTACCTCAATAGCACGGTCTCTTTGAATGAAGCAGGTGAGTTGGTGGAAAGCACTTACGAAAAAAATCAAATGCCTGAAGAACTCAAGCGTTTGTTTGACAAGCCTGAAGAAGTCGCCGTCGCTGAAGCGAAGCATAAGTTATAGAAGGAAGCCCCCAAATGATGATGAGTCAACATAATGGCGTAGTCGAACGTGAGTTTCATGTTTTTCGTGGCACGCCTGATGAAAACGGTGAACACGTTGGTGAGTTAAAATCCTTTAAGGTGCCTGTGCAACCAGGGTGGGTTGTCTTGGATGCCTTGCTGTGGTTGCAAGCTCACAATGCCCCTGATATGGCGATTCGCTGGAACTGTAAAGCGGCTAAATGTGGTTCTTGTGCGGCTGAAATCAACGGCTTACCTAGTTTGATGTGTAAAACCCGTTTGGATCACATGCCCACCGATTCTCCTGTGGTGGTGCGTCCGATGCGTACCTTCCCCCTGATTAAAGACTTGGTAACGGATGTGAGCTGGAACTACGAAGTCAACAAGCGAATTACCCCCTTTACGCCTTTGAATGATGATCAGCCCTCCTGGCGTTATTACCAAGAAGATGCCGATCGGGTGCAAGAATTCCGTAAGTGTATCGAATGTTTCTTGTGTCAGAACACCTGTCATGTCATTCGTCATCACCGTAAGTTTAATCATTTCGCAGGGCCTCGCTTCCTGATTCGCTTGGCGTCTTTAGAAATGCACCCCTTGGATGTGGCGGATCGCATTCCATTTATCAAAGAAGAAGCGGGCATTGGCTTGTGTAACATCACCAAATGTTGTACGGAACGTTGCCCTGAAGAGATTCGCATCACCGATAATGCCATTATTCCTTTGAAAGAGCGTGTGGTCGATCGCTACTACGACCCCATTACCATGCTTTTGGGTAAAATCGGGATTAAGTAAATGGATTAACAGGGATGCGTTTTAAAAAACGCGTCCCTGTTTTAAGGGTTGTTTTTTGATGATGTTTCGCTCGCCTCAACAAGTCATTGATATGCACAGGTACCGTAAATCTTCGATACTTGAGCGTGTCGTTTCATGCTTGGCATATGGGTTGTATTTTTACTTGGGCTTAAAAGTGAGTGTGTTGAGCCTTTTCCCTTTTTTAATGCTGTTTTTGTTGACTTGGGTGATTTGTCGAAACTCCAAACTCAATACCCCCACTTTTGTGAAATATCATGTGGCACATGCGTTTGCCCTTGTGATGATTTTGGATGTGATTCGACTCTTGTTAGAATCGCTCTTGGCTGTGATAGCGTCTTTACTTGATTTAGTGGCGTTGGATTATACAGGTGAGATTCGTATGGGCTTTTTGATGGTGTGGTTTGCGTTGATTGCCCTCTTTTTTATCTTTAATTGCGTACAAGTCTTTAAAGGCTTGCAACACGATTTACCCCTTTCGAGCAAGCTCGCACGACGCATCGTCTATTAAGGATTCCCCATGAGAACGCCTCAAAAACGCATTATTTTAGGACTCACAGGGGCTTCGGGTTCTATTTTAGGCTTACGGCTTTTAAAAGCGTTACTCACCTTGGGGATCAAGGTGGATGTCATTTTTTCTGAGCATGCCAGTGTCGTCATGCAACAGGAACTGGGTGTAAGTCTCGCAGGACAAGACCTTGACGAAAAAAAAGAAAGTCTCTTCAAGATGTTGAACTTGTCTGACACGATAGAGGCTGAAAATCTAACGCTGTATTCTAATAAAAACATCGGGGCGAAACCTGCGAGTGGGACGTATCTGCATGACGGCATGGTGATTTCCCCATGTTCTATGGGGACGCTGGCTCACATTGCACAGGGTTTAAGTGATAGCCTCCTGACTCGGTCAGCGGATGTTACGCTCAAAGAAGGGCGACCTTTGATTTTAATGCCTCGAGAAACGCCGTTGAATGGCATTCATCTAGAAAATATGCTAAAACTCTCTCGTTTAAATGTCAAGCTGATTCCGCCGATGCTGTCGTTTTATCACCCCAGTTTTTTGAATATAGACGGACAAATTGATTATTGTGTCGCTAAAGTCTTGGATCAACTGGCGTTCCCACACCAACTTTCAGAACGCTGGCAAGGCTTAGGCGTTTCATTGTCAACACAAAGTATTTCACCTAGTGCTTTATTGTAAAGACTTTACATAAAATGCTTGGATTCAAAATGCGTTTATGCTAACTTAGAATCATCGTGTAATGTGCAGTGATTTAGAAATCATTGCACTGAATGAGAAAGGTTTACTATTCTATGTCGAAAGACGTTCTGGAAATGGAAGGCACGATTTTAGAGGCCCTCCCCAATGCGATGTTTCGCGTCAAACTTGAAAATGACATTGAAATGCTCGCTCATATTTCGGGTCGTATTCGAAAGAATTTCATCCGCATCTTGCCGGGAGATAAAGTCCGAGTGGAGCTTTCCCCTTACGATTTGACTCGTGGTCGCATTACATACCGTATGAAGTAAGCGTTTAAACGTGCCACTTCCTAATTTAATAAGGATTTTTCAAAATGAAAGTACGCAGTTCTGTTAAAAAAATATGTGATAAATGCAAAGTTATCCGTCGTCGTGGACGTGTAGCAGTGATTTGTGAAAACCCCAAGCACAAGCAACGTCAAGGGTAGTTTTTAAAAATCTGAATTGATTATATGAAAGCGACTCTATTTTTTGTTTTAGAGTCGCTTTTGTGTTACTCTGTCAAAAGAAGCCACAAAAAAGTACGTTACTTTCATCTTGTTTTTTCTTGTGGCTTCATTCTTACTTGAAAGATAGGCGTTTGACATGTTTCCAATTACCCTAATGGACGGACATACCTGCTGGATCAACCCCGACCACATTCTGATGTTGGAAGCACGCCCCGATACGTTAATTCGTTTAATCAATGGGGAAAAATGGTTGGTGAAAGAATCCATTGAAACCCTGCAAGAACGATTTTACGCCCATAAGCGTCGATGCTTTGAAGCAACGGCACTCCCAGCGGATTCGGATGCTCATGCCTAGCTTTCAATCTTTAAGCCGTTGATTTTAACCCTTAGATAGGTCTTGCTATGTCAGAAATGTTGAATGAAGAAAATGTGATAGATGTCTTAGAAGAACAGACTGAAGAGATGGTGGAACTCCCTGAAATTCGTAATGAAGCGTGGATTCCGCTTTCCCAACAAGTTCACTTAGCAGGCGATAAAAATCGTAACTTTACGCCGAAAGCGATTATGCACGAAGGAGCAGTGATTGTTTTAGACACAGAAACCACGGGCTTGGATCACAAAACAGAATCGCTCCTTGAAATTGGGGCAGTTCGTCTTGAAAATGGCGAAATTACCGCAACTTTTTCAACGCTGATTAAGCCAGATGCTCCCATTCGAGGCTCTAGCTTTAAAATTCACGGCATTTCGGAAGACATGGTGCAAGAGGCTCCCACTGTTGAAGAGGCGATTAAATCCTTGGATGCCTTTATTGGCGATTTGCCTTATGTGGCTCATAATGTGGTGTTTGATTATAGCTTTATTACCGAAGCGTATAAGAAATATCTAGGCAAGCGATTTTTGAATCCGCGTATTTGTTCGCAAGAATTGTATTATTCGCTTTTTCCTGAAGAATCGTCTCATGGCTTGAGTTCACTTGCTAGAAAATTTGGTTATGAACCGCATGTGGAGCATCGGGCGTTGGATGATGCGAAGCAGTTGGCACAGGTGTATCCGCAATTACGCAAGTTGTATTTGCAAAAGCATTCGTGGAAATACAGTCAGCTGAATAATATCGATTACTTGTTGGAGCGTTATTTACGTCTGCAAAAGGCACATCAGACGCTACAATCAGAGATGGCGGATTTAAAAGACGTCTTTAAGCTCTACTTCGCTGAAGGGGGACACCCCATTCGCACGACAGGGGGAGAAATTTTAACGGCGAATTTGCGTCGGCAATACGACTATGACAGCCATTCCTTAATGGAAGCGATTGTCGAACATGACCTGTTAAAGCAAGTCAGTCGTGTGAATTTGCGTTTGGTGGATAAGCTCATTATGCAGAAGCCTGAAAAATCGGATATTAGCGAAGAGGTGCGTCAAGCCTTGATTGCAACACGAAAAACCATTTCTCAAAACTGGAGCATCGAACTTAAGAAGCCTCAAACTCTCTAGTGGTATGAAAATATGTAACATTTTTTATTGTATTCCTATCGCTCCCGTATTATAATCCGTAGGTTAATTGAAATTTATGGATAGGGTTTCCTGAATGCTTCTTTCACCTCTTACAGCTTCTTATTTTATAGTCGATTAAAAATGTTTCCGAACAGTAGGCTAGACGAGGAGCCCAGATGCTTTTGTGAAAAAGTTTAGAAAATGTGTAGATAGACCTACATGACTGAATAAAATCATCGTAGCGACAACGTATAGACGCTCTACAAGAAATTATGGAGGCGACTATATCAACGATTGAATCTCTAATCGAGAGGTATAGTCGCTTGATTTTTTATGGCTTTCTAGGTGTAGGCAGGCTTCAAATAGTCCTTTTTCTTCCGCTTCTGTTAATTCCAGAAAGCGAAAGGCGACAATGTGCTGACGACTCTCTAAATCTTTATGAATTAAAATCGGTTTGGTAGAAGGTATATCTTTAGGGCAGAAGCTGTAAACGACTTTCGCTAGTACGGTATGTGTTTTCTGAAAGGACTCTCCTTGTTTAGGATGCTCTAAATTAAACGTCAAGCGGACGAGACTTTCATTGGGTAGTTGAAACGGTGCTAATAGTTTAATCCCCACAGGGCTGATATTCAAACTTTTAAGCAAAAGCGTTTTCATTTCCCCTTCTGTCAAAGAAAAGCCTTCTGGGAAAAAATCAACCTGTACATCTGTTTCATGGTGGATTCGTACATGCTTGCGTCGTTGTACTTGATTTGAATCTGTGGGTAATGCCAATTTCATCAAAAAAACCCCTTCATGGGTTACTTCAATCAGCCGAGTTCTAAAGCTCCAAATCCTGTTTTTTTTGGGAATAACACATTTTATTTCTCGATGCTCTTCTAAGTCCCCCCAAAGACTCTGCATTTGAGAGGGTAGAGATACCGTAAAGCTATCGCTATCAACACAAATTATACTTGTGGCAACAAAAAATAGTTTATCCTTTTGAGACGGATGTGCCAAAGTGAGTTCTAGCAAGTCTCCTGTTTGAATAAAAGAGGTCTGAATGAAAGAGGAAAGAGTTAAGGTATGCATTACGAGGCCTTTAAGTTGGATTGTTTGGATATAGTCTTTTTAATCATTTCAGCATGGGCATCATTTACTTTGATTTCGACCTAAGTCGTTTTGAAATAAGGACTTTCATTCACTTAGGGGATGCCATTGAATGGAATCCCACAAGCATCGAATACATGCAGAATACACCCCCCTGAAGAGCGTATTTCATAGGAGTTTTAGAGATGCTTATTGGGATGATTCAATCTGCCGCCAATAATGGACTGGTGCATTACAACGCCTTAAGCAGTGTCGTCAAAAATATGGCGAATTATTCGACTATCGGCTACAAAGGCGAAAAGTTTGAAATTTACCTCGATGGCAACGATGCCTTAAACGGTGCAGTTCAGCAGGATATGTCCGCAGGGACACCTGAACTCACGCAAAACGAGTTTGATTTGGCGCTTCAAAACCCCAATGCCTTTTTTATGGTTACCAAACCCGACGGAACGCAAGCCTATACCAAAGACGGACGCTTTCGTTTGAACCGAGATCGTGTGCTAGTAACGCAAGAAGGCGACATTGTGGGGCATGGGATTCAAGTCCCGCAAGACTTTGGCAAGCTGATGATTTCTCCAACGGGTGAAATTAGCATCAAAAAGAAAGAAGAAGGCTACAAAAAGCCCTTAGGCAAATTGAATGTGGTGAGTTTTACGAATCCCGCAGGCTTGATTAAAACGAGTCATAATCAACTACTCGCCTCAGAGGCTTCAGGCTCGCCGACTTTAGAGGCCAAGCCTCGAATTATGCAAGGAGCGTTGGAACGTTCTAATGTCGATTTATACGATGAAATCCATGAATCCATGCGGATTAATACAGGGGTCATCACCAATATGAGGCTCGTGAAGCTCATGGATGAACTCTTAAATCAAGCGATTCGTATTCGTCAATAATCTTGAATCTTGAGAGGCGTGCGTTATGTTACTAGGATTAGGGCTTGATACCGCTCTTACCCCCCTTCATCAAAATATCACCAATTTGGTAACCATGCAAAAGGCATCGGCGGACAACATTGCCAACGTCAACACACCAGGGTATCGTCCCAAGCGTTTTCGATTTGAAACCTTTTTGGGGGCGGATCATAGCGTCATGGAAACGGGTTTGTCCAGTCGTATGGGTGCCAGTCAACTCCCTGAACTGATGAGTTCTGATGAATCTGGCACGGTGAATTTGCAGGATGAATTCATGGCAATGCAAAAGAACTTACTGTATTTTAATATGGTGTCCAAGCGATTGAGTACGGTCATCAACAACGTGAAAACCGCCACCAACGTGGGTCGATAAGACGAGTTTAGGTCTTCAATAGGTCTTGACAAAGCTCCTGAATCACAGAACTGAGACTCAAATTTAAATTACCTTCATCATTCAGCAAGTAAATGGCATCCGTGGGGAGGTGGGAATCCGTCTTAATACTTGTATTCGGCAACGATTGAATCATTTGCATCGCTTCTTCGCCTAAGGCTTCAATCAGTTGCAACTGTACAGGATGCACCAACAAGGTACAATGATTTTTAATCGCATGGGTTTGAATCGCTTTACGCCAGGCTTCTTCCAACACTCGGTGTGGAATTTGTTGCCATACGACAAAGGAGGCTTCTTTCAACACCAGCCCCATGAGTTCAACGGCCTTGGCTTCGGCTTTTTGTAAACGTTCCGTTTCAATCTGCGTCGCCCCTTGCATCATGAGTTGTGCGGCCTGTAACAGTTCGATGGTTTCGAGTGCCGCTACTTCATAGCCTTGTGAAACCCCCGATTCATAACCTTCAGTATACCCTTTTTCTTGAGCCTCTTTTTCAACAACCTCAAGTCGTGTTTGGGTTTCGGCTTCAATGGCTTCGGCTCGTTTATGGGCTTTTTCAATCAAAGCACGAGCCTCTTCACTGGCTTTGGCAAGGACTTGCTCCGCCTCTTTTTGAGCGTCCTGCATGATGGAGGCTCGTGTTTTGTGGGCATCGGTGAGGAGAATTTTGATGTCTCGTAAGGCTTCTTCTTCGGCAGGGTTTAATGAATGAAGTTCAACGGGTTTGCCTAAGCTAACTTGTTTAAAAACGTTTTCTTTCATCGCAATGCACCATTGTTCTTGTTACTGTGTTCCTGTTACTGCCTAATATCGTTACGGCTTTAGCTAATAAAGCTCTCTTCATCTTTACTACGTGCAATTTGAATTTCGCCCGCATTTTCTAGCCCACGGATAATCCCCACGATGACGGTTTGACGCTCGGCGACATCCTTGGCACGAACAGGCCCCATGAACTCCATGTCGTCTTTCAGCATGGCGGCCGCCCGTTCAGACATATTACCAAAAATCGCCGTTTGCACTTCTTCTTTCGCACCTTTTAGTGCCAATGCCAAATCTTTGGTTTCCACTTCGCGTAAAATACGCTGAATGGTTCGGCCGTCCAGTTTGGCGACGTCTTCAAACACGAACATCAAGCCACGAACGGTTTCCGCCATTTCGGGATCTCGCATTTCCATGTTGTCCAAAATCGCTTTTTCGGTCGTTCTATCACTGTAATTAAGGATTTCCGCCAGCGATTCAATGCCCCCTGCTTGGCTAAAGTCGCCCGTCATCACGCTAGAGAATTTATTTTCCAAAATGGTTTCAACTTCTCTTAGAATCTCAGGATTCGTGCGATCCATTTCCGCAATTCGAGACGCAATTTCCACCTGCATTTCAGGCGAAAGCAGGGACAAAATCGAAGCGGCACGTTCTGCTTTTAGATAAGAAAGTACCAAAGCCACCAACTGAGGGTTTTCATTTTGGAAAGACGATGCCAATTGAGTGGGATCGGCTTTATTAAAGAAGTCAAACGGTGTATTTTGAAGCGATTGCACCAGTTTATTCAAGATTTTATCGGCATGTTCTTCACCAAATGAACCTGCCAACACTTCTCGAGCATAAGAAACCCCACCAGAGGCCAAGAATCCCTGTGCTTCAAACAGCACATAGAATTCGGTAATCACTTCGGTAAAGACTTCAGGGGCGACTTTATCCATTGCGGCAATGTGAAACGCCAAGCGTTCGACTTCGGCTTCATCTTTAATGTTTTTCACGACATCGGTTGCGGTACCTGGCCCAAGTGAAATCAACAAGCACGCCACTTTTTGAGAGTAACTTAATTCTTCAATACTTTGTATTTCTTTTTTTTCGTCTTTGGGCATAGGTCTCTCAATCCGCCGTTACAAAATCAAGGTGAACTCTCCTTATTTTAGCAGTCTTGGCGTGTTACGTCATACAGTTCATACACTTGAGGTATACAAGCGTTTTTTAAACTTTTTCGGAATCATCCCTTTAAGTACATATCGTCATTCTGAACGCATGTGAAGAATCTCCTAAGCTGGAAAGCGAATCCAATTAAGAGGATTGCCACGCCTAACGGCTCGCAATGACGACATAATTCTATTATGTACTTGTGGGTATTATTCCGTTTTATTTTTAAGAGTCTATTACAATCGTCGATTCAAAAGGGCTTTTGTGCTAAACTAAAAAAATAGATTCATCGCTTTAAAGGCAGAGACAGATGCAAATCCCACCCCTTTACACCCCAATAAATACAGCCCCATTGCCAACAAACAGCGAAGCTACTGTGCATACGGTGCAGGTCGATATGGGGCTTTCATCACTTGCCTTAGGACGCATCGGGGTTGGGCATGCCTCCTTGCAGGCTGAGTCTCAAAGCCTTGGCGGTCTGCTCGACAAAGCCTCGGGGGCAGTCTTCTCTTATTTGATGTGAGACTATCAGCAAATTGGGTGTCGTTTCTGCTGAAGGGTACGCAAAGTAAAGAGGATTCTGCGTTGTAAATTTTTGGTTATGAACACTTGACCTATTACTGTTTTAAGTATATGTCTAATATATCCTCAAGGTAAAATACATAATTATAGGTTTTGTATATGAAATTGATAACTATGAATGTAAAAACTCAAACGCCTTATAATTCTCAAAAAATAAAGAGAGTTGGTAGCCAAGCTGCTTATGACCACTTGATTTCTCTATCTAAAAAATATTACATCCAAGGGGATTGTCTTGTGTTGCAATTACCTAAAGCGGGTCAGCATTTTCATGATATAAAAGTGAAGGGATTAAAAGAGCAGGGTGTCATTATTAAAAGTTCTAGATGTAATGCATTGATACATTACCTGTCAGAAGAAATAAAAAAAGAATTAGAGTTTTATGGTTTAAAAAAAATCAATACGTTGATGTTAGAGTATACAAAGTAGGTCTACTCATTTTTTTAAATAAAATCCTGTATAATTTAATTTACTTTTTCAAATCGAGCGAAGATCACCTCGATGTGTCGTAGTATCGGGGTGGGATTAAAAACACGCCCTTGCTCTCTTAATCAAGCCATTTGGATGTCAGTCGCCTCTTTCATTAAGGGCTAAATCGCAACACGATATATGGACAACGATTCATCTATACGTTGTCGCTACGATTATTTTGTTCAGTCATGTAGGTCTATCTACACATTTTCTAAACTTTTTCACAAAATCATCTAGGCTCCTCGTCTAGCCTATTATTCAAAAAACTCTGAAAACGACTATAGAGAGGTTTTAGGGGTATTGTGGAGGCGGTTTTAGAGTGAAAACAGTCCCTTCCGTCATTTTTTACGCGACTCACAATACTTCCACTGATCTTTTTAAAGTTGATGTTTGACTGTGTTAAAGGTATTCTAAACACACCTTTAATCTAAGGAGCATTATATTAGTGTCTTTTGTTCACCTCCATGTGCATAGCCAGTTTAGCCTTTTAGAAGCCTCCAGCCGAATTAAGGATTTGGTGAAAGTCGCTAAATCTCACGACATGCCTGCCCTTGCCCTCACCGATACAGGCAACCTCTATGGGGCGGTGGATTTTTACAACACCTGTAAAGCCAACGGCATTAAACCTCTTATCGGAGCAGAAGTCGCCGTCATTCAAGGGGATATTCAGGATAAATCCACCCGCACCGCTACCTTGCAACTGGTCTTGTTGTGCCAAAACTTTAAGGGGTATCAAAACCTCACCAAACTCTTATCGAAAGCCCATTTAGAAGGATTTTACTACCGTCCTCGCATTAACTGGGATTTACTGGAAGCACACCATGAAGGCTTAATCGTTTTAACGGATTGCACCTATGGGCCGATTGGCTATCATATTTTAAGGGGGCATCGAGAAGAGGCGAAAATCCACTTGGCATGGCTCAAACGAGTCTTTAACGACAAGGTGTATGTCGAATTGCAAGATCATCACATGGGAACGGAAATGCAAATCACGCAAGAAGCGGTGGCACTGGCGAAAGAGTTTAATCTCAAATGCGTTCTCACGAATGACAGTCGCTTTACGGAGGCTGGACAAGGCGAAACCGTCGATATTTTGTTGTGTATGCAAGTTGGCACAACGCTTTCGGATGAAAATCGTCGTAAGAAGTTTAACGAGCATTATTACTTAAAATCGCCTGAAGAAATGGCAAGCCTTTTGCAACATCTCCCCAAATCGGTGCTGAAAGAGGCGATGGTCAATACCCTTGAAGTCGCCGATAAAATCGATTTCGATTGGCCAATGGAAGAATCCCTTTTGCCCGCTTATCCCTTGCCTGAAGGGGAAAACGAAGCGAGTTATCTTGAAAAAACGGTGTTGCATTTTGCTCGTCAAAAATATGGAGACCCCCTCCCTCAAGAGGCACAAGAACGCTTGGATTATGAACTGGGTGTCATTAACGCCATGGGATTCCCCGCCTATTTCTTGATTGTGTGGGATTTTATGAACTGGTCAAGGGAACAAGGCATCCCTGTCGGGCCAGGTCGAGGTTCGGCAGCTGGGAGCTTGGTCGCCTTTGTGTTGGGGATTACGAATATCGACCCCCTTGAGCATAGCTTACTATTTGAACGATTTTTGAATCCTGAACGGGTGAGTATGCCCGATATTGATATTGATTTTTGCATCGAACGACGTGGCGAAGTGATTGATTATGTCGCCAAACGCTACGGAGCGGATCGGGTCTGTCAAATCGCTACGTTTGGCACATTGGCAGCAAAAGCCGCCGTAAAAGCCGTTGCACGAGTTTTGGAAGTGCCTTTTGAAGAAAGTAACCGCATTAGTAAAATGATTCCCTCTGCTCCTGGTACTAAGCTCGCTGATGCCCTAGCAGACGGTATGGAACTGCAGAAAGAATTAGAAGCCAATCCAAATCTAAAACGTTGGATTGATTTAGCGGTGGCTCTGGAAGGTACGGCGTGTAATGTCGGAACACACGCAGCAGGGGTGGTGATTTCCAAAGATCCTTTAGATGAGGTGATTGCCTTGCAGGCTTCTAAAGACGGCATGACGATTTCTCAAGGTACCATGGGCGACTTGGAACGTTTGGGCTTGCTTAAAATGGATTTTTTAGGCTTGCGTAACCTCACCATTATCCATAATACGCTAAAGCTCATTGAACAAGCAGGTAAAACGCCTCCTGATATGGACAAGCTCCCCCTCGATGATGCCTCCACTTACGATCTACTGGCGGCAGGTGATACAGACGGCGTGTTTCAGCTGGAAAGTAGCGGGATGAAAACACTTGTGCGAGATTTAAAGCCTTCGGTGTTTGAAGATATTAACGCGCTTGTGGCGTTGTATCGACCTGGCCCGTTGAATTCAGGCATGGCGAAAAACTTTGTGGATCGTAAACATGGGCGTGAAGCCATTACCTATCCTCACCCGAGTCTACAAGGCATTTTAGAACCCACTTACGGCACCATTGTCTATCAAGAACAAATTATGCAAATTGCACAAATCCTCGCTGGTTATTCCTTGGGGCGAGCCGATTTACTGCGTCGAGCCATGGGGAAGAAAAAAGCCGATGTCATGGAAAAAGAACGAGAGGGCTTTGTGCAAGGGTGTGTTGCCAATGAAGTCGATGCAAAACTCGCTAATGATTTATTTGACGTGATGAGTGAGTTTGCCGCCTATTGCTTTAACCGAAGCCATTCAGCGGCGTATGCCTTTGTGGCGTATCAAACCGCTTATTTAAAATGTCATTTCCCTGTGGAGTATCTTTCCGCCTTACTGTCTTCAGTTCGAGACAGCCTCGATAAAATTCAGCACTATATTTTAACAGGACGTAAAATGGGGATTTTGGTTCTCGCCCCTTCCGTTGACATTAGCAATGTGGATTTTACCCCCTCTAAAGACGGTACTGCGATTCGATTCGGCTTGGCTTCAGTCAAAGGTGTTGGGGTGGGCGTGGTGGAAAGCATCATCCGTGCGAGAGAAGAAAACCCCTTTGAAAGTTTGGAAGATTTTTTAAAGCGTTGCGATACCAAAGTCCTCAACCGTAAGACCATGGAAGCCTTGATTTTAGCAGGGGCGTTAGAATCTTTTGGCTACACACGCAAGCATTTAATGAACAACTTAGAAACGCTCTTTAATTATGCGGAACAAGCTCATCGACAAGCGGAAACAGGGCAAGCCAGCTTGTTTGATCTACTCGGAGCAGACAATGCGGGAGAAGCCCCTATGTCAGGCTTATTGCTACAAGGCAACGCCGAAGAAGAGTATTCAGATGATGAGATTCAACGCCATGAAAAAGACTTACTTGGGTTTTACGTCAGTAGTCATCCGCTGGATAGCATTAAGGATAGCCTCCCCTTGATGACAACGCATCGCCTTTCAGAACTTTACAAGCTCAATGACGGCGACGTGGTGCGAGTCGGGGGCTTGATTTCCAGTGTACAGCACCGTATGAGTAAGAAAAACAAACCGTTGATGATCGGGGTGGTGGAAGATTTCACAGGCGAACGAGAGTTCATCGTCTTTGGCAAAGCCGTTGATACACTGAAACCGCTTCTCAATGCAGGGTGTAAAATGATTCTCAAGGCTAAAATCTCCTTTCGAGGCGATGATAGTGATCAATTTAGCTTAGTGATTAACGAGGCTTTTCCCATTGAAGATTGCACGCCTTTTGAAGTGAAATTTACAGAACCTCCTACCTATGAGGAAGTGGCGTTTCTGGCGAAAACCTTGCGTCAATATGCAGGCGACTTACCCACGATTGTGTCTTTTAAAGATGCCACACAACTGAAAACAGGGGCGTCGTTTTGGGTGAGTCCTGAACGTTTGCCTGAAATCAAGCAGAATTTAAAACGTGTTTTATCCTTAAAAGAATAAATTAAGGAAACAGGCTCACATTACCACCGCTCACCATGCAAATGACCAAGCGTTCCGCCGTGGGTTTCCATGCCTCGTGGTGGAGGGCCATATAAAGCGGAGCCCCTGAAGGGCCTTCCACCCGATCGTTCAGGTGACGGAAGGTTTCTTTCATGCCCCACGCCATGTGATCATCATTCATTTTCATTTGTTCGATGTTTAAGGCATGAAAGATCGCCAAATTGCTTTCCGCCGGATGCTTCACCCGAACGGCATCCCCATATTTAGTGGACATATTCTGCAAACGTAAGCCCACGATTTTCAAATCAATCGCTTTAAAACGGGCATCCCACGCCGATGCCATGGTTAAAGCAGTGGCAGTACCCGCCAACAAGCCCCCTCCCCCAATCGGCGAAATGAGAATCACTTCTCTAATGCGAGGGTTCTTGGCAAGAATCGGCGTGAGTTGACGATACAGCTCTAAACCAATCGTGCCTTGCCCTGCCACCACCCACGGGTTGCTATACGGATCTAAATAATAACCGACACCCCCTAAACTCTGTTCGATTGCCCAATCTCGGGCTTCGTCAAAGGTATCCCCGATGTAAAGAACACTGGCATCCACGCCTTTATGACGCACGGCTAAAATTTTACTGTTAATGTTTTTGAGTTTGATGTCGGACGTGTTATTCGGCACGACAATCTGTACCGATTTCGGACGCAACAATTCGGCCGCTTTTAAAATCCCCATGGCGTGATTCCCCGTAGAAACCGCAATAAAATCAGTTTCTCCGTAGGATTGCATGGCGCGTCGCATCCCACAGAACGCCCCTCTTATTTTATAGGCTTTAATGACGGTTTGATCTTCACGCTTGAAATACAGGTTCGGCATCAAAGGACTGGCTTGCAAGGCGGTAACCGCTTGAGACAATTGAGCGGCTGGTTGATGTACCGTCGGTTTTAAGCGTAAACTCAGGCTTTTACGAAAAGCGTGCATGGAGCGTTCCGCCTCTAAAATGGAGGTATACAAATGCAAAAGCGGAATATAGGTATCCACACCTAAACCTTCAGGCACGGCGGGTAATGCGATCCGCCCATTTTCCTGAAAGTGCGGGACAACGCCTCCCTTTAAAGCAGACGCAGGAAAAAGCTGTTCTGCAAAGGGAGATAAAGAAGACGACTTTTCAGTGAAGGAGGTGTCTGGCATCTCGTTTTGGGTACATCCTTTAAGTGGTAGTGAGAAGGGTGTTTACAGGGCGTTCAAAATACAGCATCCCGTCATAGATAATCTCGTGATAGGGGTCTGTCGATTGAAAGCCAAAAGATTCATAGAATGCTTGCAAACCCAACCGAGCTTCCGTATCCAACAAAACCGATTCAAATACGCCTTCGGATTCAATGGCGTTTAAAACGTGAAGCATTAGTTTTTTGGCATATCCTTGACGTTGATGAGCAGGCAAAACGTATAACCTTTTGATTTCAGCTTTGTTCGGTTGATACGCATGATACGCAACACACCCCACGGGCTGATTGTCTATATAAAGTATAAAAGCATCCGTATGAGGATTTTGTGCGTATTTTTCAATTTCAGGTAAAAAATCACCTGTGTAAAAATTAGGTGTAATTTGGTAGACCTGTTCTAAATGATTTTTGAAAGAAACAAAGAGATCATTCAAACACGCTTTTAAATGTGGATTTTGTTTAAGAGATTGTATTGCTAGCATGGAAAACACCTCCATTTTTTAAGGATGTGGTTATCATACATCAAAACGCATCAAGATTAACACTTGCGTTCGATTTATGTTCGCATTAAGATGATAAACATTCCAAATCACTCTTGCGCGGCTAGCTCAGTTGGATAGAGTGCATGGCTACGAACCATGAGGTCGGGGGTTCGAATCCCTCGCTGCGCATTTGAAATCCTTGAAAATCGCACCTTGAGAACTGAACCAAATAAAAGCCTCTTTAATTTACCAAAAGACGACGGCAAGCCCTCACACCCCCTAGAGGCTTAGTCGTCGGAATTAAAGCCCCCTGCAAACTGTATGGCTTCGTAATAGTCCAATAATGTCGCTGTTAGTAATCCGAATATTCGTCTATGCCAATCATCATTTTTGTGTATAATACGCCCATCACCAAGACTCTCGTTGACTCTAACAAAATAACGATAGTGGAGATTCTACATAATTACAAATATTATAGTCGATTAAAGATGTTTCCGAACAGTAGACTAGACGAGGAGCCTAGATGATTTTGTGAAAGAGTGTAGATAGACCTACATGACTGAACAAAATTATCGTAGCGACAAAGTATAGGCACTGTGCGGGAATATATTCAATCGACTATATGTTGATTTTTATTTGGCAGGTCTTCTTTTAACCAACGTACTATACTTTTTGTACCCTCTCTTTAAATGAATTAGGAATCATCCCTTTAAGTACATATCGTCATTCTGAACGCATGTGAAGAATCTCCT
>CAZDMD010000012.1:0-32761 GCA_964506805.1 uncultured Vampirovibrionales bacterium
GTAGACTAGACGAGGAGCTTAGATTATTTTGTGAAAGAGTGTAGATAGACCTACAGGACTGAACAAAATCATCGTAGCGACAAAGTATAGGCACTGTACGGGAATATATTTAATCGACTATATCTAAAACGATTGTTTGCTATGGTGTTCCTCTTCTTTTCGAAGAAGAGGAACACCTTTGTAAAGTATTGATGATGAATGAGGTTCACGGTATTAGAGTGTTTTTCAAACGAAATGATCCAAAAATAAAGGCCTATAGCCTTATTGAACTCGGTGTGGTACTTGTGCTGATGGGTTTTATTTCTGCTTTTGCCCTTTCTAACATCAGAGACCCTCAAGACACGATTGAAATCAGTCGCTTTGAAGATTACCTCCAAAGACTCAATGCGAGTTCGGCACATTATACTAAGCTAATCGGGACGCCTCCAGAGGTGTTTTCAGATTTTATTGTGGAAGAAGCCAACCAAATCAATAAAGAGAAGGGCTTATTTCTGAATTTACTGCAAGATAAAAACAATGAAGTCATCTGTGAAGTGAGTTCTCTTTCGACCGATACTTTAGAATGCGACCTCAATACCTCTAAAAAAATAGCCTCCTATGCCTTAGAAAATGGTATCATCACCGTAACGATTGAAGACAAATAATCAAGCAGTTTACAGACACATGAATTTTATACCTAAACAAACGGCATTCACACTCATCGAACTTGGCATTGCTATCGCCATTATCGGCATTTTAGCGTCTGCTGTGTTGACACAAATTTTAGACTTTACGGGGCGTTCAGAAGAAGGTGTTCTCAATAATTACACTTCGAAGTTAAACGGGGTGGTAGGACAGTTTGCCGCTGCCAATGGCAGAATACCTGATGGGTTTGGTGAATTTGTTGTCGTGAACACAGCCGATGTAGACTCCAGTAAT
Source organism: uncultured Vampirovibrionales bacterium (assembly GCA_964506805.1). Classification (GTDB taxonomy): domain Bacteria; phylum Cyanobacteriota; class Vampirovibrionia; order Vampirovibrionales; family JAJTHC01; genus JAJTHC01. Next base: position 919 of record CAZDMD010000012.1, read on the forward strand.
AATAAGCTCATTAGCCTATTGTTTGCTCGCAATGGAGATCCGATGTGCGGTGCAACACCCCCTGCTAATAACGACACGACTTTAGTCTGTGATGACATCGGATTAAAAAGACGGCATGCGACTTATACATTAGACAATGGTGTTGTAACCGTTACAATTACGCCTGCTCCCTAAAACAAACAAATGGCTTAATTTGTGGTTTAATAATAAAGCGTCATCCAATTTGAGGGATATTCTTTTTATGAAATCACAGTTACATGCGTTGCTCGAACACGCTATTTTGCCTTTACAGCCTTTATTCGACGCTTGCCACGCTTTGGAGGATGAAACATGGGCAAGTGTTATTCAAAATGGTATTCGGGTGGAACAACCCAAACACCGAGAACACGGCGACTATGCGGTCAATATCTCTTTTTTGGCACGTCATACGAAAATGCCCCCCCCTCTTATTGCGGAAAAGCTAGTGCCTTACTTAGCACTAGAAGGCTATACCCTCACTGTGATAGGGGGATTCATCAATTTTAAAGCGAGTGAACATCGCTTGCTCAAGCAATTACTCCCCGTTTTAAGAGGAGAAAAAGTCGCAGGTTCAAATATAAGTCAACAAGACGAGCGACTTCATCTTGAATTTGTTTCGGCAAACCCCACAGGACCTTTACACTTGGGGCATGGACGTTGGGCTGCGTTAGGGGATAGTCTGCGTCGGATTTGGCAGCATAACGGTGCGAGGGTGGTAACGGAGTTTTTGGTCAACGACTACGGTCAACAAATGACGAATATGGCGAACACTGTCTGGTTTAGGTGTTTAGAAGCGTTGAATTTGGCTCCATTTCCTACGCCTGTAGAAGGAGAAAAGTTTCCCTACTATCCAGGGCAATATGTGAAAGAGTTGGCGTTTGAATATCTCGAAGAAGATGCCCAAGCACAAGCCATTACCTTTATGTTTGAACAATACGGGGCAGTTCGCCTCGAAACTCTTCCGTCCTTAGAATTGTTGTATGAAATGCGTGTGTTAAGTCGCAATGCCATGCTTCAGATGCAAAAAGATTTATTGCAAAAATTTAGAACGCATTTTGATATTTGGCAACTAGAAAGCAGTTTACATGAATCAGGCATGGTAGAAAAAACCCTTGAACGCTTAAAAGCCAAAGGGGTTACCTATACCTTAGAAGATGCCTTATGGTTGAAATCGACGGAAGTGGGAGATGATAAGGATCGGGTTTTGGTGAAAAGCGACGGCTCTTACACCTATCTCACGGCAGATGTGGCGTATCATGATAATAAATTTACACGCCCTGAACAATTTACGTCGATTGTCAACATTTGGGGGGCGGATCACCACGGTTATGTCTCTCGTATTAAGGCTGCCATGCAGGCGTTAGGGCATTCGCCTGAACAACTGGTCATTATTTTAGGGCAACTGGTGAACTTGGTGGTCGAAGGTGAAAAAACCCGAATGGGCAAGCGAAAAACCATGCTCACTTTAGAGGATGTCATTGAAGAAGTGGGGGTGGATGCGGCTCGTTTTTGGCTCGTGTCTCGTTCAGCCGATAGCACCATTGAGTTTGATGTGGATTTGGCGACTTCGGCGAGTGATGAGAATCCTGTTTTTTATACGCAATATGCCCATGCTCGTGCGTGTGGGATTTTACGTAATGCGTTTAATAAAGTGCTAGATACTGAATCAGGCGAAGAATCTTCTGCTCGTTTTACGGCGGAAGCCTATGAGACGTTTAAGCAAAGTCTCACGCCTGAAACATGGGAAGAATACTTGCTAAAGCCTTTTGAGGGAAATCCGCAAGCCTATCAAAAAGTCAGAGAAACCATTTTGCTTTTAATTGCTTTTACAGAACGTGTGGAAGATGCAGGACGAGTGAACACCCCGCATTTAATCGCTCGTTATGCATTGGATCTTTCTAGTGATTTTCATTCGTTGTATGCGGCGTGTCGTGTGTTATGTGAAGATCCGCAACAGGCGTTGGCTCGCTTGGTTTTGGTGGATGTCTTGCGTTTAACGCTGGCTCAAGCTCTTGATTTACTGGGCGTATCAGCTCCTGAGCAGATGTAGGCATCGTGGAGTGATGTTCACTACAAGGTGTGAGCTTTTGTAACAATCTAAACATTTTTGGTGATATTCTAAACAAAAGTGTTGCGTTTTATAATCAAATAGTTTATATTGATTACATAGTGATGGATCGGGTTTGCTTGTGCAAATGTCTGGTCCATTTTTTGTTTTGGGGATTTTTTAGTGTCTGTGAACAGAAAACCTTATTGTGATGTCGATGCATTGATTGATTTGTATATTAAACCAAGAGGACTTATTTTCTCTCAAGAACAAGAGTTAGAGCTAAAACAATATCTTAATAATATAGGTTACTACCGTTTATCTGGTTATTTTCATTATTTTTATCAGGTATGTAATCAATACGAACACCGTTTTGCTACAGGTACTGAATGGTCTACCATTAAACATCTCTACGATTTTGATGAGAAGCTACGTAGTATTTTTTTTCGTCATCTACTTCAGTTGGAAATCATTTTAAAAGCTTTTCTTATGGATGTTTTAGGAGCAAAGTTCAAGGATTCTGAATGGATTTATAATCAGAACCTCTTTGAGGAAACGTCATCACTTTCCAGACTTCTTCATCGAACATTAGAAACGAATCAACACTCACCGTTTATTGATTCGGCAGAATATCCCTACTTTCCAAAACACGAAACTTGGAAGTTTTTCATGCTTTTTAGTTTTGGAGATAGTGTAGCAGTATTAAAAAAGCTTAAAAAAGGACTTGTCTCTACTTTCGACAAGAGTAGTAATCAATACATGCTACTAGAATTTAATTTAGAGTACCATTATTTGATCCAGGTTTTGAACGCTTTGAGAGGTATTCGAAATGTTTGTGCCCATTCTAGTCGATTATGGAATATTGAACATAATAAGTTGCCTGTGATTAAACCCTTTTTACTGAAAAATCAACCCTTGTCCAAGCGGGATATTGATGAAAAATCCTTAATCAACGCCATTATGAGTCTTTACCTCCTGCTCAAACGGAGGAATACCCTTTATGCTCAAGACTTTTTAAACGACATTGACACTTGGATACGAGCCTTTGTCCCCATTGACGATTTAAACAACCCCTATGTGCGTTCACTCGGTTTGAAAACGGAGTGGGAAAAATACGTTCAAACCATGTACTCATTTTAAGGAAGTCCCTATGATTGTATTACTCGATGCCCATAGCAACCCCATTCCCGAAAAAGATACCCTCATTCAAGACGCTTGCACACGAGCAGGCATTTATGTAGGGCAGTGGTCTTTAGATGATTTAGCAAAGCTCGACGGTGAAGCGATTTTAGCGTCTCACGATGTACAAAGCCAAGCCTTAGAAGCTGTTAAAACGCCACTGGCTCAACTGAAACGTCGATTTGGGTATCAGTATGAAGATATTGTGGGACTCACCCCCAACACTCCCAACTTAGACGGTATTTTACAAGCTTTTCGTCCCGAACATCACCATACAGATGATGAAGTCCGAGTCGTTTTACACGGGGCGGGCATTTTCGGATTCGTCCCTTCCGTAGGCGATCCCTTTGAACTAGAGGTTCAAAGAGGCGATTGGATTGTGGTACCTGCATTGACTCGGCACTATTTTTACCTGACGGAGACTCAAACCATTATCGCCTTGCGTGTGTTTAAAGATTCTCCCAAGTGGGAAGCCATGTATTGAGGCTTTAAGCGGTTAAACTCAACACCGTGGCATAGAGCTTCATCTGCTTCAACATAGAAGCCAAACCATTGCGTCGGGTCATGGAAAGATGTTCCGCCATACCAATGGCTTCCATGAAAGAAGGCTCAGTCTTCATAATGGTTTCAGGCGTTTGTTGATTATAGACCTTCAACAACAAGGCAATTAAACCTTTGACAATCAAGGCATCGCTGGCGGATTGAAATAAGACTGTGCCGTCTGCTTGTAATTGAGCGTGCATCCAAACTTGGCTTTGGCAACCTGTTACCCGATATTTTTCGATCTTTAGTTCATCAGGCATAGGGGGTAAGTCTTTGCCTAGACTCATAATCAGTTGATAACGTGCTTCCCAATCAGGACACTTTTCAAAATCGGCGATGATTTGGGCTTGAATCGCTTGAACGTCTTGAGGCATCGTACATACTCCTTTGTTCACCACTTACGGCAGGGGTATCATACCGCAAAAATACGGCGAGTTAAAGTGAACAGGCGGGCTTGGCATCCTGCTGTTTAAGAGAGGTGTTAATGATTTGCTTCAGTTCTTTTACCGTAAAAAGATGCCTTTGCTGTAAACGAGACTGAATCTCCACTGGGGTTTTCTTCATGGCAGACGGCTGAAAAATAAACAAAGCAGGCACGCTTTCGACTTTAAATAAATCCACAAACAAGCGATTCTCGGCGCGTTCGGTATTGATGGGGATGAACGTTAAACACGCCTTCACTTTTTTCTCAAACCGTAGTTCATGCAGTAAAGGGGCAAGCCTTTGACACACCACGCAGGCATCCTGATAAAAATCAACCAATAGATAAGGCGTTGTAGCCTCACTGATTTGTTGAGGAATAGGGACATCTGCCTGTAAGTCGTAGCTGGAAGGCAAACGAAAGTGAGCCTCTGGCGTGGAAATGACTTTCATCAAAGACGTCCCCCTAAAGAATAAGAAGACAAAAGCGATGACAAGTAAAGCAGGTTTAAAATTCAATCGTTGCACCATAGGGTCGCCTCTTTTCATAATCCAATTTACTTGAGAGTATAGCCTCTTTCGGGTATGATGACAATATGTAAAATGATAGAGGATGTCTCACCATGCCAGCCGAAACACAAAATGTCCCCATGTTCTTGCCCGACTACCCCCATGAAATTAAACTTGTGGTGTGTGATTTGGACGGCACGCTCGTGCAGAGCGATCTCAAGGTGAATGAAACGGTAATGAACGCCATTCAAGCGGTGAGTGAAAGGGGCGTGAAGGTCGTGATTGCCACAGGTCGTATGTTCCCTTCGGCATTGCCTTATGTCAAGCGTCTGGGTTTGGAGACCCCTGTCATTTGTTATCAAGGAGCGGTCGTGCGAGACACCGTTGACGATTATGTGCTACGCTATGAAAACCTTGTGCCACTTCCTTTGGCTCAAGAGATTGTGGCACACTGTCAAGAGCAGGGGCTTCATATCAACGTTTACATCAACGATGTCTTGCATAGTCAACCGCATGAGCTGTATGTGGAGGAATACAAGCGTACCTCTTCCATTGAACCCGTGATTTTAGAGGATGTTTTAACCGTTCTGACGCAGGACGCTCCCCCTAAAATGGTGATGATTAACAATCACCCTGAGGTCTTAGAGCAAGCGCGTCAAGAGCTGTTAGCACGTTACGGCGCGTCTCGGATTGGGATCTGTAAGTCTCGGCATAACTTCTTAGAACTCACGGCACCTGATGTCAACAAGTGGTCAGCGGTTGTGGCACTCGCCAAGCAATGGGGAATCGCACCGCAGGAGGTCATGTGCTTGGGGGATGAAGAAAATGATGTGGCAATGCTGGCAGGCGAAGGACTCGGGCTTGCGATGGGCAATGCTCCTCTTGCGGTTCAACAAAAAGCCAAAGGCATTGTGCCGTCTATCTTGGATGATGGAGCGGTGCTTGCCTTGAAGTATTACATTTTAGAGAAAACACCTTAGGCATCAAGCGATAGGAATCTAGCACAATGGGTGATGAAGACAAGTCGTTTGAAGCCTCTCAACAAAAGCTCCAACGTCTTCGCGAGCAAGGGCAGGTCATTAAAAGTCGGGATTTGTCTTCCGCTGTTTTTTTGATTGTTATGTTCTTACTTCTACTACTGCTTTCGCCTTATGTGTTTCGTGTGTCGATTGAAATGTTTCGAGTCTTTTTTGATTTGATTCCGCTTAAGCATTTGGATGAAATGGGACCTTCCTTTGTCTTTTTGAATAGCTTGAAAAGTCTGGTGGCGCCTGTCGCACCGTTTTTATTGTTGGCGTTTTTTGTGGCGTTTTTTGCGGATTTTGTCCAAGTAGGCCCGTTATTTGCTTTAAAATCCATTACGCCTAAACTGGATAAGCTCAATCCCATTAACGGACTCAAAGGCATTTTTTCTAAACGAACGGTGATTGAACTGGCAAAAAACCTCATTAAAATCGGGATTCTGTTTTACTTGGGCTATTCGTCCTTCACCAAGCACTTGCCTGAAATGATTAACAGCATGGAAAGCGACAGTCCCATGATTATTCTGTTTTTGGTGGGGAAAATTTTGCAAGATTTTATTTTTGTGGCGATTTTGTTTTTTATCATCATCGGTTTTGGGGATTATCTTTATCAACGCACCAAGTTTTTAAACGATCAAAAAATGTCTTTAAAAGAAGTGAAGGACGAATACAAGCAATCGGAAGGCGATCCGATGGTAAAGCATATGCTCAAACAAAAACGGATGCAGATGATGATGCAACGCCAGCTAGAAGCCGTTCCCACCGCAGATGTCATTACCACCAACCCGATTCATGTGGCGGTGGCTTTGAAATATCAGCCCAAAGAAATGGAAGCCCCGATTGTGGTCGCCAAGGGAGCGGAACATTTTGCCGAACGGATTAAAGAAATCGCCCGAGAGCATCAAATCCCTATTGTGGAGAACCCTGTGCTAGCGAGGACTTTGTATCGTGTGGTGGATACAAATCAGGATGTCCCACCTGATTTGTATCAAGCGGTAGCGGAAATTTTGATGTTTGCGTGGCAAATGAAAGGGGAAAATCCCTTGCGAAAAGCAGAAGCGACACCCACAGAGCTTCCAAGTTAAAGTGGTGTTACTTGATTGTTTCCGCTGTTTCAAAATCAAGCAAGGCATCCAGTTCAGACGTATCCATTTGCTTAGATTTATCAATCGGGGGTAGTCCTTTTTCTTTCAGAATGGCATCCGTACCGTAGTAGTCAATCACATAATCCACAAACAAAATACCGTTCAAGTGATCCATTTCATGTTGAATCGCACGGCACAATAAAGGATCATCCTTCACATTCACGGTCAGTTCTTGTGAGCGTCCTTTTAAATCTTGATAACGAATCGTGAGTTCTGCATGACGCTTAACATCCACGAAGACTTCAGGAAAACTCAAGCAGCCTTCATGACTTTTGCACGCCCCTTTCATCTTCACAATTTTAGGGTTGATAAAGACCATAGGCGGATATTTTTTATTGTCTGTTGAACAGTCTAACACAAAAATGGACAGACTCTGCCCTACTTGCGGAGCCGCTAGTCCGCATCCGTTACTGCTATACATGGTTTCAAGCATATCGTAGACGAGTTTTTGAATTTTCGCCGAGACTTTCAATACTTTTTTAGCAGGAATCCGCAGAACAGGGTCTCCATATTGAACGATTTTAAGTTTACTCATCAGGGGCTTCCTTTACTATTTTCTCTACCTCTTCATTATAAACAAAAAAATCCCACAATCGTTTAGACTGAAGGATTTTTTAATCTCGTTAGAACTTGAGAATCATTTATAAGGACTATCTCAAATTTTCAGACAAGACCGAACCATGCCCCTTTGTCGCCCATTCACACCAATTTAAGCCTGTTTGTCCGAACACGCCTAAGCCAATGGTAAAGACAAAACAAATCACGGTGGCTAAGGTTAAGGTTTTGCTCATATTCCACGAAGCACTTTGTTGCCCTGTTAATAGGTGCTTCACTTGCTCTGAAGGCTCGCCTAAAACCATGACTTTAATGACATTTAGGTAATAGTAAAGGGAAATCGTACTGGCAATTAGAGCCAGAATCATCACGATCATGTTACCTAAGCCACTCATCACAATGGATTCAAACAAGAAAAACTTGGCAAAGAATCCTGCGGTAATGGGAATACCCGCCAAGCCAAGTAAGAAAATGCTAAACGCAAAAACGAAGACAGGTTTGGCTTTGACGAGTCCTGAATAATCCGCAATGGTTTCAGAGGCTAAGATCTCATCGCCTATCATTACACTCGCAAACGCCCCTGTGTTCATAAACACATAGGTGGCTAAGTAAAACAACAACGCCCCAATGCTATGTTGCGTCATGGCAGCTAAGCCGAGCAACATATAGCCTGCATGAGCAATCGTGGAATAACCTAAAAGACGTTTCAGATTTGTTTGCTTTAAAGCAGCCACATTACCGACGAACATCGAAATAATCGCCAACAATCCCAAGAGTAACGCGATATTGCCTCCACTAAAACTGCCAAACGGCACAAGCAAGCGAATGGCAAAGACAAAGGCGGCGAGTTTTGAAATCACGGAAAGAAAGGCGGTAATCGGCGTGGGAGACCCCTCGTAGACATCAGGTGTCCATGTGTGAAAAGGAGCGGCCGAAAGTTTAAAGCCAATGCCTGCTAAAATCATCACCATGGCAATAGAGATCCAAGCCCCTAAATCGCCTGTATGGGTCAAGGTTTCACTCAACGCACTGATACTGGTGGAGCCATGAGCCATACCGTAAATCAGGGCAAGCCCAAAAAGTAACATGGCAGAGCTTGCTCCGCCATACACCAAGTATTTCAACGAGGCTTCTGTACTTTTAAGATTATTACGCAGGTAACCTGCCAAAATATAGGAGCTAATACCCAGTGTTTCTAGTGAAACAAACGCCATAATCATATCACTTGCGCCACACAGAAGCATTGCCCCTAAAAAAGCGGTGAGTAGAATCGTGTAAAATTCGCCTGTTTGAGAAGGCAAACGCGTTTCAACAAAACGTTTGCTTAAGTGTAGAATCAAAATAAAACCCACAATTAAGATGAATCGGCTAACGAAGGCGAGCATATCCGCTTCAAACATGCCAAACATCACTTGGGTGGAAAGCTCCAACCCTGTGGAATAAAAAATCTGATAGTGAATGCCAAGCGTAACAAGGGCAACGAGACTCCCGACTAAGGAAATCGACCAGCTTTTGGCTTGATCCACTTGCGATTTAGCTAATGACAAGGTAAGGGTCATTAAAATCGTCAAGGCAATGGCGAGTTCAGGGGCTAAAAACGCCAGATTCTGTTCAAATAGAAATTGTCCTAAGTTTAGGGTGGCTATATTTTCTAACATGATTCAATTCCTTATGGATTTAGGGAGCCTCTACACCAGCGGAGGACATCGATGCCCCCTCTTGTAGTTGCGGCATCATACTTTGTTGACGTTGCATCATCACTTGTTCAAATCGCTGACCAATGGCTTTGGTTTGTGATTCAAACTGTGAAGTCAATAACTTGGGTTGAAATCCAAACAAGATGACTAAAACGCTAAGCGTCCCCAAGACCCACATTTCATTGGCTTTGGCATCTTGTATGCTTTCACAGGCTTGAGACACCTGTCCGAAGAAAATACGCTTCACGAGCCACAAGGCATAGGCTGCCCCGAGTACAATCCCAAATGTGGAAAGTCCTGTAATCCACTGAATGCTAATGGGGAGGGTAACGAATCCCAAGGGAATGGCTTGAAAACTTTGAGATAAGAAGGCACTATACAGTGCCAAGGTTTCCCCTGCAAAGCTAATGAGTAAAGGAAGTCCCAAACTTGCTAGAGACATCAACAAAAACGTGTAGAAGATAAACGGTGCTTTTTGAGCCACCCCACTATGCAGGGAAATGTCTCGGCTATGCGTTTGACGATACAGCGTCCCTACGCCCAAGAATAACGCCGCACTCACCAAGCCATGAGACACCATAATAAAGACCGCCGCCATCGTGCCGATTGCATTCATCGCCACCAACGCCAGCAAGATGAATCCCATATGGCTGACAGACGAATACGCAATGAGTTTTTTCATATCCTTCTGCACAAGGGCAATGCTCCCTGTATACACGATATTGATAAAAGCAAGCACCCCTAAATAAGGCGAAAGGGCTTGAGCCGCCATGGGAAACCAATCAAAGCCAAATCGCAATAGCCCGTATGCTCCCATTTTTAAAAGAATCCCTGCTAGCAACATCGAAATAGGTGTAGGGGCTTCCACGTGGGCATCAGGGAGCCACGTGTGTAAGGGGACTATCGGCAATTTCACCGCAAAAGAGATGAAAAACCCTAAAAAGAGTAGTAGCTGAAACAAGGGCGGAATGTATCCTGATTGTGCCAATGCCTCCAACTGCATAAAGCTAAAGAGGTTTTCAGTGGGTAGATTATACGCATGACTAAAATAAGCGAGTCCGATAATACTGGCGAGCAAAAAAACTGACCCAAAGAGCGTATACAAAACGAACTTCATCGCGGCATACTCACGTCGAGGGCCTCCCCAGTTACTGATGAGCAGGTACATCGGAATCAGTTCCAGTTCAAAGAACAAGAAGAACAGGAACAAATCTCGAGATAAAAACACACCCAAGACCGAGCCAATTAGCACAAAGAGCATGCTGTAATAAAGAGGCAAACGCTTTTCAATTGTGGATTGACTCGCTCCACACGCTAAGACCATCAGCAAACACGTCAACACCGTAAGCGTCGTGGAGATGCCGTCTGTCCCTAAGCTAAAGTTAATCCCTAAAGATGGTAACCACGACAAGGTATAAGTCAGTGCATTCGCATCAGGCGTGATCGCCACAAAAGCTGAAATAATCAGCAGAATGACAGAAGCAATTAACGCAAAGGTATGCAAGCTTTTTTGTGTTGAATCATCTTCCGATTTTGATAAAAAAGGGAAAATGCCCGCCACAATAAAGGGAAATATAAGTAATAATGGGAGCAACAATGTATTCATTTGCGTGATTCCTAGCCTTTAAACATCCACTGATATAAGAGCCACAAACCCACCACGCCAAAGCCAATGCTGGCAACGTAAGTTTGCAAACGCCCACTATTAAGTTTGGTAACGAGTTTACCCATTAAAGCGGTAAAGCGTCCGACGAAGTTGACCAGTCCGTCAATAACATATTTGTCAAAGCCTGCATTCAACTCGGCTTGTAACAATACGCCTCCTTCGATAATCCCTTCAATAATGTCATCCATATAAAACTTGTTTTGAGACAAAGCATATAAAGGAGCAAAAGTTGATTTGATTTTTGTGGTGCTAAAGACTTTAAAGACATAGAACAGACTCGCCAGTAGCACACCCAAAAACGCCACCAACTGCGATTTATTGCCTACGTCATTGAACATGGCTTCCATGAGCGAATGTGGATGATGCCCCGATCCACTTTGAAACGCATAGGTGATGTAATCGCCAAAAGCGGGTACGTTGGGGATGAATCCTGAAAGCAGAAGTCCCACAAACAAAGAAGGTACGGCTAAAATCAGTAAAGGCGTTGTCATCACTTTGTCTTCATGATGCACATGAGCCGAACCTCGATACTTCCCCACAAACGTCATAAAGAAAGTGCGGAACATGTAGAAAGCGGTTAGTCCTGCAGTCGCCGTTAAAATACCGTAAACCGCAGGGTTTTGATGCAACGCAGTTGCCAAGATTTCATCCTTACTCCAGTAGCCACTCGTCCAAAAGAGTCCTGAAATGGCAACCGTTCCGATTAAATAGGTGAGTCCTGTAACGGGTAGTTTTTTCATTAAACCACCCATTTGTCGCATATCCTGCTCATCTTCACACGCATGAATCACACTGCCTGAACAGAGAAAGAGCATCGCTTTAAAAAACGCATGGGTAAATAAGTGAAATAAGGCAGCCGTATAGGCTCCCAAGCCCATAGAAGCCATCATAAAGCCGAGTTGAGACATGGTGGAATACGCCAACGCCTTTTTAATATCCGTTTGAGAGACCGCAATCACCGCACCCACGACGGCTGTGATTACACCAATCCACGTAATAAAGGGCATCACCATATCGGGTGAAATATGAAGAATCGGGAAAATACGAGCGACTAAAAACACCCCTGCTGCGACCATTGTCGCCGCATGAATCAAAGCTGAAATAGGCGTAGGCCCTTCCATGGCATCGGGTAACCAAGTATGCAAGGGGAATTGAGCCGATTTCGCCATCGGCCCCATGAACAAAACGCTCTCCCTCTCTCCCGATGTCAACAACCCGGGCTTCCGCGCCGTCACCTTCGATGAAGTGGCCACCGCCTACTACGAACAGATTAAAGCTCTCCATGAAGGGGGCGTAGACCTGCTGCTCATCGAAACGAGCTTCAAAACCTTGAAAGGAGAGCAGTGCCTGTTGAGGAAAAATCCCTAAATACCCTTGCCACCAAGCAAAACTAGTAAATAAAAGCAGTAAAATCCCAAGCAAGAAACCGAAGTCTCCCACCCGATTGACCAAAAAGGCTTTCAGAGAGGCGGCAGCCGCACTGGGCTTATGAAACCAAAACCCAATCAAGAGGTAACTCGAAAGCCCCACCAGCTCCCAAAACATATAGATTTGAACCAAGTTGGTGGAAAGCACCAGCCCCAACATGCTAAAGTTAAACAAGGCTAAATAGCTAAAAAACTTAGCGTATCCTTTATCATGTCTCATATAACCGTGTGTGTAAAATTGAATCAAAAGACTGACAAAAGTAACCACAAAGAGCATCAAAACACTATTGGCATCTAATAACGTCCCGATTTTCAAATCAAGCACACCCGCCGTCAACCAGGACCAATTCTGCTCAATCGCTTGAACCGCTCCTTTGGGCTGACTCATCAACCACTGTACACTCGCGATGGCATGCACCAAGCCCACCGCCGTTGCGGACATCGTCAAAATAGGGGCAAACACTTTAGGCAAAACGGATTCCAAAGTACCTGTTTTCGGGCAAGGCATTTGAATAGCTCGCCCTAGACTAATCAGCAAAAACGCCACAAGGGGATAAAGGGGTACTAGCCAAAGATTGTCTAAAAACCAATTCATGGTAAACATTACTCCTCTACCACTTTAACTGTTTAAAATCTTCAACATCAACACTGGCGGTGTTTTTAAATAACGCCAACACAATCGCAAGCCCCACAGCGGCTTCAGCGGCTGAAATCGTGAGGATGAAAATGGCAAAAATCTGCCCTGAGACATCACTGGGATTCACATGATTATTCATGGAAACAAAGACCAAATTAACCGCATTCAACATCAATTCCACGCACATCAGGGTGCGAATCAAATGACGAGAACTCACCACCCCCGCAAAACCAATGCCAAAGAGAATCGTTGCCATTGCCAAATAATGATGCACCGTCAAGGAAGCAACTACGGCGGTTTCGGCGACTTCAGCACTCATCATCATAAATGAACTCCTTGCTTTTCTTCGATTGCGGAAGGCGTAGAGGACTCATTTTCAGAGGTTTCTGTTGGCTTCATGCCGACATCTTTTCGCCACTCCGCAGAGACTCTTGGCTGTAAACGACCGTCTCGGATTGAAAACGTTAAACCTGGCTCTTGTTCGGTAAAGGTTTTTTTAGAGAGTAAAATCGCCCCTATCATGGCACCCAATAAAAGGAGCGATGCCAATTCAAAGGGTAAAACGTATTTGGAAAACAGTAACTTGCCAATCGCAAGCGTACTGCCCTGCGTTTGTAGTTCCACAATCCAAGCAGGAGCAGCTTGTATTTTTTCGATGCTAAACCCTAAAACGCCCCAAAACACCAGTGCAAACAGTGCCACTGAACTTAGACTCGCTATTAGCAGGCGACCTAACTTGCCTGCACGTTCAGGCAGGGGAGCATCTCCTGTAAACATCAAGCCAAAAAGTAAGACGATGGTGAGTCCCACCCCATAGACTAGCACTTGTGCAGTGGCTAAAAAATCGGCGTTATTCAATAAAAAGAAGGCAGCGATTGAAAAGAAAACGATAATCAGACTTAAGGCACTGTATAACACACTCGGAGACAACACGACCCCCAAGGCAGCAACGGTTGCCACAGTCGCAAAAATCCAAAATAATGTTGATTCAAACATGGGGGAATTCTACGCTCCAAAAGGTCAACAATAACTAACAACTTCAATCAAAATTATAACACCGTCGCCGTCATCCCACGCTGGCTTCGCCATTCATCGGATTCTTGACCGCTTAGGGTTAAATCTTTTTTATCCAAAACAAGGGCTTCTCGGCTGTAATCAGCTAACTCAAAATCACTTAACATTTTAATGCAATCGACAGGACAGACTTCCGTGCAATTCCCACAAAAAATGCAACGTCCCATGTCAATGGTAAAACGAGTAACGACAGGCTTTTTATCGTCGTCTCGGTGCATGTCGATTTGAATGAGATCATCACAGGGGCAGACTCTGGCACAGGCTTGGCATCCGATGCATAAGTCTGTGTCATCAGACTTAGAAAGCAACGCCAAACGACCATGAAAACGGTCGCTCAATTCAGGCATCACTTCAGGATACTCCAGCGTAACTGCCTCTCGGGGGTGGTGCTTTAAAACGGTGGCGAGTCCTTGTCCAATGGCTTTTAAGCCTTCCAGTACGATATTACCTTCCGCTTTTTCTAAAGCGTTTAAGGAAAGACCGTTGTCGTGAGCTTGTTTTGACATAATACAGACATCCTTTTCACTACGCTTGATAACGTGCTGCCACTTGAGCTTTAAATTGACGGTCAATAAAGTGGCAGAATCCACCGACACCCCCAATTCCCACTAACACCGCAATCGCCAAATAAATCCAGCTTTGAGCATAGCCTCCGACCGCATGACTTAAGGTAAACTGCTTGGCAAAGGCGAGCATAAATAAGTTGATTAAGGACAGTGGAATGAGAAACTTCCAGCAAAATCCCATGAGTTGATCGGGCTTTAAGCGAGGAAGCGTGCCACGCAGTAGCATCGCCATATAGATAAAAACGTACGTTTTACTTAACATCCAAAAAATTTGTTCCGCATTGATTAAAACCGCTTTTAAATCAGGCGTTCCCAAACGTGAAACAATCGCATCAGCCAAACCATAATTCACCATAAAAGTACCACCAAAAGGCGAGGTATAGCCTCCGAAAAAGAGTGCAACGGTTAAGGCAGAAAGCACAAATAAACCTGCATATTCCGCTAAGAAGAAGGTGGCAAACTTCATACCTGAATACTCGGTATTATAACCACTCACGAGTTCACTTTCCGCTTCAGGCAAATCAAAGGGGACTCGATTGACTTCGGCAATAGAAGCGACATAAAAAATCAGAAAACTCAATGGCGTGAGTAAAATGCCGTACCAACTGAACAAACCGCCACTTTGGGCTTCAATAATGGTTTTAAGATTCCCACTACCCGCAAACAAAACGACGCCAATCACCGATAAAATTAAAGGCACTTCATAGCTAATGGCTTGAGCAGCACTTCGCATCCCCCCTAAGAGCGAATACTTGTTGTTTGACGCCCAGCCTGCCAAGACCAAGCCAATGACTGAAATCGACGAAAGTGCAAACAAGGTCAACAGTCCAATCGGTAGACTGACGCCAATCAAGGCTTCACTAAAAGGGACAATCGCATATAGGGCAAAAACAGGGAATAGGAAAATCGCAGGGGCTAGCGTAAACAGGAATTTATCTTGCACGGGGGTCATAATATCTTCTTTGGTCAGGAGCTTAACCCCATCGGCAATAGACTGCAATAAACCCCCTGGCCCGACACGGTTGGGACCTTTACGTTGCGTAAACCACGCCAAAACCTTCCGCTCCATGAGTACCATCACAACGGCAGCGGCTTGCCCCATGACAGCCACCATGCCAAATAAAACCACACCCACCAAGAAGGTTGGCACAATATCAGGGAGCGAATGCCATAATTCAATGGCTTTCATCAAGTGAAATTGAGGATCGAGAAGTTGTGCAGTGCTTGGAATCATGGAATGGGCATCTCTTTCATAGATCACAACAGGGAACAGATTTATCTATCCACCTCTGGCATAATAACATCAAGGCTACCAAAAATAGCCATTAAATCGGAATACATATGACCTTGCATCAATTCAGGCAACGCCGAAAGATTACTGAAAGACGCTCCGCGCCATTTGATGCGATACGCCTTAGGCGTGCCGTCCGTAATCATGTAGCATCCCAAAATCCCACGAGGACTTTCGACAAAATTGGTCGCCTCACCCGCAGGCGGTTTATAAGTAAGCAGGTTGATTTTCTTGCCCATGGTATCCCATTCCTTATCCCAGTGAGGAAGGACAATATCAGGGTTTTTCTTGGCTTCTTTGGTCTTGGCTTCGAATTCTTTTTTCAAAACCGCCAATGAACCGCCGTCGCCACCCGGTATTTGCTTGACGCATTGTTTGATAATGCGAATCGATTCACGCATTTCTTGTACACGCACCAAATAACGGGCATAGGTATCCGCATCGGTATGGGTGGGGACATCGAACTCCACTTCATTATAAAGGGAATAAGGATTGGTTTTGCGTAAATCCAAGGCTTCACCTGTGGCTCGTAAGGCGGGCCCTGTAACACCGTACTTCAGACACAACGCTTTATTCATAATGCCATGACCCTTAGTGCGATCCATAATAATCGGGTTTTTGGTCGCCACTTGTTCATATTCATCTAAGCGATGCGGAAAACGCTCACAAAAATCCAAGACTTCATCCAACCAGCCTGCAGGAATATCATTATTCACCCCACCAAAGCGGTAGTAGTTATACATCATTCTCGCCCCAGTGAGATTTTCAAAAATTGTAAAGACTTCTTCACGATCTCTGAAACACCAAAAGAAAGGGGTCGATGCTCCTAAATCGAGCAAAAACGTCCCAAACCACAACAGGTGAGACGTAATACGGTTTAATTCCATGGTAATCATGCGAATATATTCCACGCGACGAGGCACGGGAATATCCGCAATTTGCTCCACGCAGTTGACAAAAACGAGATGATCGTAAAACGACGAGAGGTATTCGACTCGATCAATGGTCGGCTGATACTGAAACAAGGAGCGAGATTCACCCATTTTTTCTTTGGAACGATGTAGGTAACCAATGACAGGCTCCATTTCTTTGACGATTTCGCCGTTGAGTGTGGTTACCAAACGTAAGACACCATGCGTGGAAGGGTGCTGAGGCCCGATATTGACCACCAAATCATTCGTATCAAACCCTGTTTCAACCGAAACACCAGGCAATTGTGAGTTTAATTCTGCAACAGACATCATAATGTAAGTCTTTCAAATGATTAGACCAATAACAAACTAGCGACGATTCCAAACCAAACGAGGATCTTCTTCCTTATAATCCTTGCGAAGCGGATGCCCCAACCAGTACGTCGGCATCAAAATACGCCTTAAATCGGGATGCCCCACATAGTGAATTCCCATTAAATCATAGGCTTCTCGTTCATGCCAATCCACCGCTGGCCATATAGGGTATAAACTGGGGGACTCCTCTCGCTCATTCGCATTGATTTTAAAAATGAGTGAATGAAAATGAACCGTGGAATACAGGTGATAGACGCTTTCTCGATGCGTTTTCCAGTCCACCCCAGTAACCAAGAGTAATAGATCAAACTGTAAATCCGCATGAGATTTAAGTATTTGAGCCACTTCAAGCACATTATCGGCATTGAGACGAATCATCTCCGTGCCTTTGGCATCATGCCCCAAGTGTTCGATGACTAGAGCTTGACTTTCAAGCAAGGCACCCAACTTGCCAGCCACCACCGCAGGAGGCGTAGTATTTTCTTGTGAAGACGCATTCGATACGTCAGGGGATTTATTTTCTTCGTTCATGACGGTACTTGATATTGCCTCTTACTAAACCTAACTCACCACGTTTTTGCATATCTTCCACATTGTAGCCATCTTTTTGAATGCCCCAACGTAAAAAATCTTCTTCGCTTTGCCCTTCTAAAGGCACTAAGCAATCGTCTTCATCTAATCGCACACGAGCAATATGTTGACGCGTCCGCTGACGACGTTCCGCTAAAGTTTCTTTTCGCATTTTTTTCTGCAACTGAATCAAGGCATCTAGCAACGCTTCAGGACGAGGCGGACACCCTGGCACATAGACATCCACAGGAATGACACGATCCACACCCCTTACCACAGAATAGGAGTCATTTTCATACATGCCCCCTGTAACCGTACAAGCTCCCATGGCAATGACGTACTTCGGCTCTGCCATTTGTTCATACAAACGCAATAAGGCAGGTGCCATTTTATAAGTAATGGTGCCTGCGGTAATCATTAAATCCGATTGTCTTGGGGTGGCACGAAAGGCTTCTGAACCAAAGCGTGCAATATCAAACTTCGGGGCAGAAGCGGACATCATCTCAATTCCACAACAGGAAGTCGCAAAGGTCATCGGCCACACGGAATTACTTCTTGCCCAGTTGTAGACGGCATCCACCGTGGTTACAATAATGCCACTGCTTTCAAGCATGTCTTGCCACGCTTCAGAAACGAGATTTATTGCCATCTCAATGCTCCTTTTCTCCAGGCGTACACAATACCTAATGCCAAAATAAAGACGAAAATCAACATTTCCACCAGTGCAAACAAGCCTACTTTTTCATACGCCACCGCCCAAGGGAAGAGGAAAATCGTTTCAATATCAAACAAAATAAACAATAACGCATATAAGTAGAACTTTACATCAAAGCGAATACGAGCTTCACCATAGGGCTTCATACCCGATTCATACGTTTCATACTTGTAGGCGGTAGGATTCTTAATTTGAACGAGTTGCGAAATCCCAAACAGCAGAAAGGGAAAGAGTCCGCAAAATAAGAGCAGTACAAAAAATACAGGGTATCCATGAAGATACATTGGGGTCGACTCCCTTGTTTGACAACGTCTATTCTACTATTAAACGCCAAATCTAAAAAATGGTCAAATACCAATGCAACCCATTTTTGAAATCCTCCACATAATGGAGGGCAGGGGGGCGATATTGCTCCCATACTAAAGGCATGACTCGTGCGTTATTCCATTCGATAATCCTCTTTTTAGGATCGTTTGTATATGCCACGCTGGCTTGGCAAGGCATCGGGTTTTGTGTTGCCTTTGAACAGATCCCTTTAACGCAAAATCCTAGCATTGATGCACGCCTTGTCGAGCTTTTAAAAGGCGGTGATGCCACTCGTGCCGAATCGCTTTTAAGTGCGGTGATTGAAAAAGAACCGAAAAATTGGCAAGCCCATGTGAGCTTGGCCTATTTATATGCCAAAAAAGGGCAGTATCCTACCGCACAACTTCTGCTAAAACGAGCCAAAGAGATTGTCCCTCATCACCCCACCACCTTAGCAGAACTGGGGCATTTGTATCTGCAATGGGGATCTCAAAAGGGGATTTCTCCTCCGCCACCAGCCGATGCCTTGAGGCACGCCAAAACCCTACTCACCCAAGCTCACCAGCAAGATCCCCACAACTCGCAAATTTTACTTTACCTTGCGGAACTGGCTTTGGTGAAAGACAACGACACTATTGAAGCCAAGCGACTCGTCAAAGAAGCTCTTGCTTTAGAACCTAGCTCCATTCCAGCGGTCTTGATGTCGGCTCGTTTATTTCAACGTATGCAAATGCCTGAACAGGCACGTTATTATTTGCTTTATGCCTACGACTTAGCCCCTCAAAATCCGATGGTCATGGAAGCCATGGCGATGATGATGGCACAAGTGGAACGCCCTGAAGAGGCGATTCGCTATGCGGAAGATGCCACGCTCTATGATGTAGCGGATTCTCCTGTACGGATGCGGCTCATTGCCGAGCAATACGAAAAACTCGCTGATCCTCAAAAAGCCTTAGAGGCGTATGCGGGTTTAGCGTCGTATTTCCCAAAGTCCCCTGACTTGGCTTTGAAAAAAGCACAGCTCACCGCTCAAGCCTATGGACGAGACAAGGCTCATCACGCCTTTAAAGAAGCCGTGGCGTTAAATCCCCAATGGATTCCTCAACGTCTGGAAGAGGCGAAGCGATTGATTCGTCAAGAAGCCCTTGAAGCCGCCAAAGCTCCTTTGCAAGAGGTGTTGCACCTAGAACCGATGCACCCTGAATTACTCGCCTTGTTGAGTGGTCTCTACTATCGGCAAATGTTATTAGGGCAAACGATTCCCCCTGAAGAACTGGCTTCTGTACAACGATTGTTCAACACGGCGAACGTCGAACGCCCCAAGCTCGATTTACAGCAGGGAGCCTCCGAGTTTAAGACGGCTTCTTTACCCGATTGGCAGACCCTCGATCGCCTTAAGCTCAAAATTACCAAGCAAGACGGCTGGCTTCTACCTGAAGATTGTAAGCGACTCTACGATTTACAGCAAAGTGGGGCAAGCATTGCCATTCGAGCCGAATCTGCTTTTTTATTAGGCAATATGTCCTTAGCGTTAGCCTTAGTCCAAAAGATGCCACCGTCTCAATCCACAGAAGAGGCGGAGACCTTAGGGCATCGATGGCGGTTGATGCAGTTTATACCAGGGGCGATAAAGGCGTTTCAATGGGCGTATACGAAAGAGTCTAGCCCTGAAAGACGGCGATGGGTGGCGGAGCTAGAGCAGGTCAATCAACAGATTGAAAATCGTTTAAGTGCCTTGCGAAACGAGTTTATTTTAGAAGCCTCTCGTTTTAAAAAACAGAAAGTCCAGTTTCAAGAGGGCTTACGCAACCTTCAACAGGAAGCCAATATGGCGTTAGAGATGAATCCGTGTCATCCTCTGGCATGGCAGGCTTTGGCAGAAGTCGCTGAATTGCAAGGGAACTGGGGGCGTGCCGTTTTATTGTGGCAGGAAGCTCAAATGCGATACACCTTAGCCGACGGCTCATGGTGGGTCAAAGTGGCGGATCGAATAAAGCAGGCACAATACCAAGCCCAGAAAGAAAACCCTCCTTCGTTGAAGTCCTTGTATCAAAACCATACGCGTCCTGTACCAGCGAGTATGGATTATACGTTTTAGATACAGATTGTTACAAACAGGCAATTTCAAGCACATCCTACGCTTTATTTTAAGGTGATTGGGATGATGAATCGCTATGCTATTGTAACTAGGGATTTAAATTAAAACAGAGGATTGAAAATGATGAATAGTATGAATGATTTAGGCTTTAAACCTTTAGTGGTCAAGTTGAATGGCAACATTGATGCCTTGGTTACAGACAAAGCAAATGCAGGTGCTTTATCCGCAGCCATTCGTCAAGAAACAGGATTAAGCGTACCTGCCAATACGCAATCAGGAGGGCGGGTCTCTTTTGTGCTGCCAGATGCCACAATAGCTAGTTTTATGAATGCTCAAAAAACGGATCAAAATGAATCTTTCTTTTTTTCTAAACCTAGTAAAACGGAAAGTGTATCTAGTCGTTTATTTGATGACGCTGACGATAAAGTTAAAGACAGTGAAGATGATTTATTAGAAAGTATTATCCTTGATGATAAGCAAAGTAATATGTTGTCGAATACGGAAGCAACGGTCATCAATGAGGATGGCACAAGTTCTCAAAGTACGACTAATGCCGATGCAACTAAGTCTAGTGTAGAGCCTTCTCCTTTGGCAGCTAATACAAACAATGTGGCAAGCACTGTTGAAGCGACAGCTACAGAAAACAAGTCTACCACACCTCCCGAAGCCAAGGTTACCACAAGCACCGAAAAGCCAAAGGAAAATTCGAACACTACCACTACCACCACTACTACTACTACCACTACCACTACCACCACCACCACCACCACTGATTCAGAACGTTTGAAGAATGAGCAAAACCGTATGATTAAAAATGCTTTTCGTGAATTAGCGGGTCGTGATCCTTCTGAAAAGGAGTTGAATGATTATCGAGGTAAATTAGAAAGTGGATCAAAATTATCGTCTTTGAGTTCAGACATTGAAAAATTATTTGATAAAGAAGACGAAGAACAAGTGAAAACAAGAATTAAGAGTTTATATGAAAACATTTTAGGGCGTAATGCGGACAATAAAGGTATTGATCATTATAAAGGTCAAATCATGGGACGCAATAAAAGTTTTGCCGATATTGAAAAAGATATGCGAAAGTCTGATGAAGCGAAGAAGGAAATTACTTCAGATGAACAGAAACAAAAAAATATCATTAAAGAAGCGTATTTAGATGCCATTGGTCGAGAGCCAACGGAAGCCGAAATGTCGGATTTACTAAAGTCTCTTGATAAAAGTAAGCCTTTGGATCGTCAAGTCAAAGACAAAGTGGGTAAGAAATAAGTAACATTTATAGGCTGTTCTAGCTTTTATTGTGTGAGAAGCCTTTGTAGTTTTGCTTTGTCTTGTTCGGCTTTTTTGGCGTCTCTTTCGCCTTGATTGGTCAAGCCTGTGGTTTTGATAACGTTATCAATCACAGGAGCACCCACCATACTGACGCCCATGCCAACCGCAGCCACCGCTAACAGAGCCGGGAAACCTGCAATGCCTATGGCAGCTAATCCTGCCCCTGCTAATAAACCGACTCCACCTGAAACCAGTGAAGTGGTTAAATCGGTGGCGGCTTTACGGTGATCTCCATTTTTCATATTATTGCCAAAGTTCAAAACTTCTAATGCTGTACCTACAATCGCAAGCCCCTTGGTGAATTTTGCTCCAATGCCTAGGGCATTCCGCCCTACGGAACTGGCATGT
Source organism: uncultured Vampirovibrionales bacterium (assembly GCA_964506805.1). Lineage (GTDB taxonomy): Bacteria > Cyanobacteriota > Vampirovibrionia > Vampirovibrionales > JAJTHC01 > JAJTHC01. The sequence continues at coordinate 23,374 of CAZDMD010000012.1, forward strand.
TTCGCTTTAAGGGTTGCTTCTAGGGCTTTATCCGCACTTTGGGTAATGGCTTCTCCACCTGCATCCGCTAAATCTTGTGCATTTTTTGCGACTACATTTGGATTAGGGGCGTTTTCCAATCCCACCCTTGGTTTAGGTGTCGTCGTGGCATGAATCCCTTCTCCGACCACATCTGCCATGGCACGCTTTTCCGCCATGATTTTAGTTAAGGTCTCTTTAACCGCTTCGTCGCTTTCTTCCATTGCTTTTTGCACTTGTTTAAGTTGGTCTTTACTTAAGCCCAAATCTTTTAAGTTTTGTTGTAACAGCATTTCAGTGGTTTTGTCGGCATTGCCTTTCTTGAATAATTCCCCATTCCATAATTTCTGCCACCAATTCGGCTTGGTTTTGGTAATACTGTCTGCAATGTCATCAAGGTTTTGAGCGGTATGCGTTTTTAGGAATTGGGCATTACGACGATTGAGTTTGTCAAAATGAAGCTTTTGATCATTGAGTAAGGCTTGATTCTTAGTTAAACGTGCTTCTAAGTCGGCAATTTGTTTAGCTACTTTTGCATTAGGACTTGGGTGTTTCGCCCTCAAGTCCTCTAATCCTTGTGTATCTAAATCCACGATGCGTTGCTTGTGGATCAAATCATTCGCCGCCTGCTCTAAACGAACCGCATCGAGGGTTTGGTACGTCTGTTGGGCTTGCTTGATTTTAGCACTTCTGGCTGCTTTCTTCTTATATAAAGCCTCTTCATAGTCAATCCACGCTTTTGCTTGTTCAGGGCTTAAATTCTTCTTTGCCCAGTCTTTCTTTAAATCAAGCGTCCAGTTTTGATTTGGTTGTGTTTTATGGTGAGCATTCCAAGCACTTTGTCCACTCTGATAATCAGTCGATTCTGCTAATCGCTTCAAGGTTTGGTCGGCTTTTTGTTGAACTTTGAATCTGTCAATCTCTTCTAATTGTTTACCGTGATTCAGGGCTTCTTGGGCAACACGTCCTGCACTGCCTTGAGCTACATTTAAATCATCTCGAGCATCATAAAACAAATTAAAGCCTTTACGTCCATTGAGCTCTCCTGCCAAGGGATTGATGTTCCCTGTCTGACGAGCCTTTAAATTGTACATATATTCAGGGGTATGAAGCTCCGTTTTAAATAGGGCTTGCTTACCTGCTGTATTTACACGATTAGCACCTGTTGCTCCATTTTGTAAAGCCCGTTGGGAAGCGGCACTGGTTTGGATATGATCCTTCCGCCAATTAAAACGACTCCAAAAGCTAGGATTATTAGGATTACCCCATGTGTCTAAACGATTGCCATCGATGTCGGTTAGCACGCCACCCTCTTTACTAACACTGTGCTTGATAATTGTTGGTCCTAAATTACCATTTTGGGCATAGTGCATGACGTGATGCTTTTGAGCATCACTCCAACGTCGAAAAGGAACAATATTATTATAGGCATGTGTATTTACACGTGCTTCATCCGCCCACCAACTATTGCCTTGTAAAAAAGAGAGAGGTCCCCATAGGGTACTGGTATTTAGTTCCGCCATCGCATTCGGATTTAAAAAAGCCGTACCCACGACACCCGCTGCGGTGAGAGCATGTATAGCATTTAATTCATTTGGATTTAACGCAAATTGCCCTTGCTGATACTGCGGTGCTTGTTCGCTTTGCTGTTTGTTTTGAGCGGATGCAGAACCATAGCTTCCAAAATTGCTCGATGCGTTAATACTCTGCATGTGGTCGTTTCCCTATAAATGGTGTTCTATGTCTTAATTCTGGTGTTTGTTTCTTAACTTAAAAGAAAGCCTAAGGCTCAACAGCATAAAACCTGATTGTTTTCTGTTCTGTGCTAGGCAAACGACGAAACAAACAAAAACACCGATGCACTTAGACAAAGCATCGGTGTTTTAAGTGAATATAGTCTTAAAAACTAGGCAGAAGCACCAGCCGAAAGGGCTTGTTCTAACGCGTTTAAAGCTGCCTCATAGTTGGGTTCATTGGTTACTTCGCTTACGATTTCGTTGTAAGCAATGCGACCTTGTGCATCAATGATAATCACGGCACGCGTTAATAAGCGTAAATCAGGCAATAACAAACCATAGGCTTGTGCAAAGTTGGCATTGCGATGATCACTTAAAGTCATCATTTCCATGTTTTCCGTGCCACAAAAACGAGCCTGTGCAAAAGGCAAATCCATAGAAACGGTGATAAATTCGATGTTGTTACGGTTGCCTACTTTTTGGTAAAATTGACGGCTTTGAATTTGACAAACAGGGGTATCTAAAGAAGGTACGACGTTTAAGAAAATCGTGCGTCCACGAAAATTATCGAGGGTAATGGCTTCCAATTTGTTGTTGAGCAATTCAAAATTAGGCGCTTGTTGTCCTGTTTGAATTTCGTTGCCTTGAAGGTGCATGGTGTTGCCTTTGAAAGTTACTTGGCTTGTCATTTGTTTTGATTCCTTACAATACTTTACAATACTAGAGTGTCAACAAAACATTTAGAGACTTCTAAACATCTTATTAAACTACTCTAACATATCCTTTGAACAAAGGGATAGCGACTTCAGAATCTTTTAAGAATTGCCAAACTACCCACATCACATAAAGGGCAGTTATTTTTTATATTTTAAATCAAGATTTAATGATTTTTGTGCATGTTCGATATTTTGAATACGATTTTGCAAATCTAGGTTGCCCCCTTTGATTTCTGCTGAAATCTTTTCATAATTGGCTTGGTTTTGTAAGTTGACCGCATCTAGCTTTTTATCCATGGCATCAAACCTTGAATCGATGCTCCAAGTAAACACACCCCAAACCAGTGCAATAATGGTAAACAAGACACCTATAAAGTTTATCCAGTCTTGGAGATTGTTAAATTGTTTACGGAAAACATCTTTAAACCATGTCAATCCATTGGGGCTTATGGGTTCCTGATTCTTGTGAATAGGTACAACTTTTTGATTTTTTTGATTCAAGTCATTGACGGAAGTGGTATCTTGATTATTCATATCGAATCCCTAATTTCTGTTTTACATCTTCACTCAAACAGTTGAAATAGATTTCATTCTTCTTGCGACGTAACTGTTGAAAATAAGCAAGTAAAACATCTTCTTGAGAAACAGCCAAAGCCAGTTCTTTAGAAACAGATAAATCTAACAAGATTTTTTGTCCTGTTTCGGTTTGATTTTGTCCGATAGATATTTGGGCATCATAAGCGTTTTGTTCATCATCAAAAACTTCTGAATTCAATGAAAGCGATATCGAACGGATTGGCATTCCCTTCAATTCAAATCCTTCGACATCAGGGACAGAAAGAGATTGATGAAGCTCAAGATTTTCATTTAAACCATAGTGAGCAGGTAAGTGGTTTAAACTCCGCACAATTGCCTTGGTTAGTTTTTTAATCGGCATATGTGCTTGAACGACCTCAAAGGACTCATGGAATCGTGCTACTAAATCATCAAAACCTTTATATTTTTGCTTGCTCACCCAATTCAAAGAAAAATTATTTTTACCCACAAAATAACAATATTCCTTAGAGACAGACCATAATTGTATTTTATTGGGAGACCCTTTGGTTATTTCCGAAGAGGCATTCTCCTCATTTAAGATAAGTTGGAATTCATAATCGTACAATTTGATTTCGGTTTGCTCAAGCTCGCGAGGGTATCTATTTTGCAACGCTTTAATAATTTTAGAACAATCTACTTCAGAAGCCAATGATTCCCAATGAATCGCAATAATGAGTTCTGTAACGGTAGGGTGATTAGAATGAAGCATTTTCATAACTTGTACTCTCCTACTTCATATTATGACAGTGATATAAGAGGTTGACAAGCCTATGTGCAAAGATTCGTGTAAGCAAAACAGCAAATTACCCACACAAACGGATGACCTTATGCAAGCCTGCCACCAACGCCTCCACGTCCTCACGCGTGTTGTAGAAGGAAAAGCTCGCTCTTGCCGTGGCGGAAACATCAAAGTGCTTGAGCAAGGGTTGTACGCAATGATGCCCCGTGCGTATGGCGATGTTGTCTAAATTCAGCAAGGTGCCAATATCTAGGGCGTGAATCCCCTCAATCAAAAAGGAAATGACCGCTGCCTTATGGGGGGCGTTGCCGTAAATCCGTAAACCGTCGATGCCTTCAAGAGCATCCGTTGCATAGGCTAAAAGCGCTTGTTCATAGCGTCCAATACGATCCAAGCCAATTGCCTGCACATACCGTAGACTTTCCCCTAAACCGATCACTTGAGCAATGGCGGGTGTGCCTGCTTCAAAACGTCGATGCCCATCTAAAAACGTGGTTTTTTCGTGGGTTACGACATCAATCATATCTCCCCCACTTTGATACGGACGCATGGTATTCAGGAGTTCAGGCTTTGCCCACAAGACCCCCACCCCCGTCGGTGCATACACCTTATGCCCACTAAAGACGAAGAAATCACAATTTAAGTCTTGCACATCAATCGGCATGTGAGGCGTAGATTGTGCGCCGTCAATCAGCACTTTGGCTCCCACCGCATGGGCTTTGGCAATCATCTCTTTGACAGGATTCACCGTGCCTAAAGCGTTCGAGACATGAATCAAACTGACGAATTCGGTTTTCTCTGAAAGGAGGGCTTCATACGCCTCTAAATCCAGCACCCCGTCATCATTCATGGGAATGATTCTTAGCACCGTGCCTAAATCCTTGCAAAGTTCCTGCCAAGGGACTAAATTGGCGTGATGCTCCATTTCAGTTAGGATGATTTCATCTCCTGCTTTGAGATGCTCACGTCCATAAGCAAAGGCTACCAAGTTAATCCCTTCGGTACAGCCTCGTACAAAAACGACTCCCTCTTCATCAGGGGCGTTTAGAAAACCCGCCACTTGCTCACGCACCGCATCAAAGGCACTCGTCGCTTGAGCGGCTAAGTGATACACGCCTCGTCGCACCGTGCCATTTTCTTCGGCATAAAAACGACTGATGCGATCAATCATCGCTTGAGGCTTATGCGTGGTTGCTCCGTTGTCTAGGTAGACAAGGGGCTTGCCGTTGACTTGCGTCTTAAAAATCGGGAAGTCTCCACGCAAGGCTAGTACTTCGGCAGGGGTTAAACTTTCCCCTTCAAAGGTATCCACTGCAATAAAGGAACTGGGATTAGTACAAGTCGACATCAGATGTTTCCTTTAAACGGTCGCCGCCACTAAGGCACAATGCACACGCTTCATAAAATAGCGTTTGACGTGGACATCCAAATACGTGTCGCTCAACATGCTATCGCAAAAGCCTTGCGTGAGCAGTGCTTTGGCTCGCTCTTCGGAAATCCCTCGACTCTTCAGATAAAACAATTGAGCCTCATCCAGCTGACCTACGGTTGTGCCATGAGAACACTTGACATCATCCGCATCAATCTGTAACCAAGGGCGTGCCACGGCTTTGGCTTTTTTAGAGAGTAACAGATTCTTTGAGAGCTGTTGTGCATTCGTTTGTTGAGCATTTTTCAACACAAAAATCGTGCCGTCAAACTCATGGGTGGCGGAACCACCCACCGCTGCTTTAAATACTTGGCTAGAGGTACAATTCGGCACGGCATGCGTCAAACGAATGTGCATGTGCGTCTTGGTGCGTCCTGCTAAAATAGAAAGCCCATTCAAAGACGCATCTGCTCCTTCACCCGCAAGGGTAACATCCAAACGATGACGAAAATGCTCCGCATCCAATGCCGTGCTAAAGAGGTTTAACTTTGCCTCTTCGGCGAGCGTGGCGTGTGTGTTGAAAAAGTTATAGCCCGTATACGGGATGTTGCTTAACACTGTTAGATTCAAACGACTTCCTTTTTCTTGCACAATATGGAGCAAACCCTGCAAATAACACGAACCTTCGGTAAGTTTTTCACCTTTAATCCGCACCAGAACATCCGCCGACGCATGGGCTTCAAGATGAATATACAAGGCAGGAAAGGCTTCACAGGCTTTGTCATGATGAATGACCCACTCTAAGGGACGACCCATGCTTTTGCCAGCTTCCACATGCAAACTATACGGTTCAGGGGCAAGGGCTTGATTAAGACTACACAAGGCATCCGCCTGTTCAGAGGCTTCATGCGTTAAAGTGGCTAAGCGTTCAGGAGCCTCTACCACCGCAATCGCAAGGGCTTGAATGCGATGACAAGTGCCTAGATTGTGCATCACGCCGTTGTGCATCAACAAACGGCAGGCATCAGGATAAATCCATTCCACGTTGAGATCTTTCGTTTTAGGCACACGATTCACCCACGCTCGACGGCTTAAGCCTTGCACATCGACATACTTCCATGCCTCTTCACGTCGAGGCTTGGGGAGTCCCAAGGCTTGAAAGCGTACTTGGCTGGCTTCTCTTAAGGACATTAACGCATCCAGTGGGTGGTGAGCCAAGGCGTTTTGAACACCCTGTTCAAAAATAGACGACTCCGCTAAAGCAGGGGCTTCTTCTAGGTGTTGCATCATCATGACGAGTTTCCCTTTTATTTAAACGACCACCTAAACGGCAAGTCCCGCTTCTTCTAATAACCAGTCGTAGCCACGTTTCTCAAGTTCTAGTGCCAAAGATTTATCCCCAGTTTTTAAAATACGTCCATGAGCCAAAACATGCACGACATCAGGCACAATATAGTCCAACAAACGCTGATAGTGGGTTACCACAATCAAAGCATTGTCTTGATTTTTCAACTGATTCACCCCGCCTGCCACAATGCGTAAGGCATCAATATCTAAGCCTGAATCGGTTTCATCTAAGACGGCTAAACTCGGTTCTAAGACTGCCATTTGCAGGATTTCATTTCGCTTTTTTTCGCCCCCACTAAAGCCTTCATTGACCGCACGCTCTAGGTATTCATCCGCCATTTCAACAAGGGGCAGTTTGCTTTTGAGAAATTCGCTAAAACCTGCTTCATCGAGTTCAGGCTTGCCTTGGGCTTTTTGTTTGGCATTGTACGCCAAGCGTAAAAAGTGTGCATTATTGACACCTGGTATTTCCACAGGATACTGAAACGCCAAAAAGACCCCTGCTCTGGCGCGTTCATCGGCATCTAGCGCTAAAAGGTTTTCGCCTTTGTAGAGGACTTCGCCTGATAGCACTTCAAAATTGGGATGCCCTGAGAGAATCTTGCTCAAGGTGCTTTTGCCTGAGCCGTTTGGACCCATAATGGCGTGGGTTTCCCCAGCGTGAATGGTGAGGCTAATGCCGTTGAGGATTTTAGGCCCCTCAACGACTTGGGCGTGTAAATCGGTGATTTGTAGAATCGGGGTCATGGTTTTTTCCTTTTGATGTACGGTGAAATAGATTTTTAGAGAGCATTTAAGGTAAGTGCATTAACCCACCGTATTTTCCAATTTCAATGAAAGTAACTTGGTGGCTTCCGCTGCAAATTCGGCAGGCAGTTCGTTAAAGACATCCTGACAAAACCCATTGACAATGGCGGTTACGGCTTCTTCCATAGGTATACCACGACTCTGAAAGTAAAACAACTGCTCTTCACTAATTCGTGAAGTCGAGGCTTCATGTTCTAGCTGAACATCGGGGTTTTCCACCGTAATATACGGGTAGGTATTCGCTGAGCAGGTATCCCCAATCAACATGCTATCACACTGCGTAAAATTACGAGCATTCTCCGCATTCGGCTTAATCACCACCGCCCCCCGATAGCAATTTTTAGACACCCCTGCACTAATGCCTTTACTCACCACACGGCTACGGGTATTTTTGCCGATGTGAATCATTTTTGTGCCAGTATCCGCCTGTTGAAAGTTGTTCGTGAGAGCTACACTGTAAAACTCCCCAATGGAATCATCCCCTTTTAGCACACAACTGGGGTACTTCCATGTAATGGCGGATCCTGTTTCCACTTGCGTCCAAAACACTCGGCTACGATTGCCCTTACAGTTGGCACGCTTGGTTACAAAGTTGTAAACCCCGCCTGCCCCTGTTTTAGGGTCGCCCGAAAACCAGTTCTGCACGGTGGAATACTTAATTTCCGCATCATCCAACGCCACTAGCTCCACCACGGCGGCATGTAACTGCTTGGTGCTAAACGCAGGAGCGGTACAACCTTCCAAGTAGCTGACTTTTGCCCCTTTATCCGCAATAATGAGCGTGCGTTCAAATTGTCCTGACTCTTCGGTGTTGATGCGGAAATAGGTCGATAAATCCATGGGACAAGTAACCCCTTCAGGAATGTAGACAAAAGAACCGTCTGTAAAGACGGCGGCGTTTAAGGCGGCAAAGTAATTGTCTGTTACAGGCACAACCGAACCCAAGTATTGCTTCACCAATTCGGGATGCTCTTCTAAGGCTTCTGAAATCGAACAAAACACCACGCCGTGTTTGGCGAGATCTTTTTTAAAGGTCGTGGCAATCGAGACGCTGTCAAAGACGGCATCCACCGCCACATTGGCGAGTTTTTTCTGTTCGTTGAGCGAAATCCCCAGCTTTTCAAAGGTCGCCAACAGTTCAGGATCGACCTCGTCTAAACTCTTTTTCTTTTCAATGTTTTTAGGGGCGGAATAATAGGTAATGTCTTGATAATCAATCGGGTCAAAATCCACATCCGCCCAAGTCGGCTCTTCCATTTTGAGCCATTGCTGATAAGCCTCTAGGCGGAATTGAAGCATCCAGTCAGGCTCGTTTTTCTTTTGAGAAATAGCACGAATCACGTTTTCATTTAAACCTTTGGCAAAGGTGTCCATTTCCATGGGGGTGCTGAATCCGAATTGATAGTCTTGGCTAATCACGTCTAGGGTGCTAATCATGGGGCTTCCTTTAAAAGTATCTAAATGATTTTTAACTAATTCCAATGGGTATGTTGATGTTCACAGTGCTTACAATCTTCCGCACTGCTATTATGGGTACTGCAAGGCATACACTGCGTTTCAAGCAAGGCAAGCCGTTTTTCCAAGTCGGCTTGAAGTTGAGCGAGATGCGTCATTTTTTCATGGAGGCATTGCTGTTGACGCTCTAATAAAGAGCGTGTACGTTCAATGCGTTGAGACTTTTGCGTGAGAAAGCTATCATCGACGGCGGTGCCTAGCACATGTCGAATATCATCCAGCGAGTAATTCAGTTCTTGCAAGGCGACAATGGCATGGACACGACGAGCTGTACTGGCTCCATACAAGCGATACCCCCCTTCACTTCGCGTGGTGGCTTGAATGAGTTGCAATTCTTCGTAATAGCGTAAGGCACGCACCGTTACGCCACAGGCTTTAGCGAGACTGCCAATCGTGCAAAAATCCTGCACGGCTTCGTTAGATTCTTTTTTCGACGCTTGAGACGGCATCATCATTTTAGCTTGAACCTATTCATGACTCATTTCATCAGACAACATGAATACTCTAACAAAACCCTAACGTCCACGTCAATGTTTTTTCTCAA
>CAZDMD010000013.1:0-32187 GCA_964506805.1 uncultured Vampirovibrionales bacterium
TATATCGTAGCGACAACGTATAGACGCTCTACAAGAAATTATGGAGACGACTATAGAATGAATTGCTCAAAACAGGATGCTGAAACTCCCATGCCCAAACCTACATCTAAAACCCCTAAAAAAACCACAAAAAAAGCGAGTACGACGACAAAAGAAATGAACGTCGTATCGGTAAACGTGGCAAAAAAAACCGAAACGCCAAGCCCTGCCAAATCTACCGCCAAAACCACGACAGCCAAAGCCTCGAAAAAAACAACGGTGACACCTAAAAAAGAAGCCCTTGCTAGCACACCGAAACAAGTGCTAGCGAAAGAAAAATCCCCAAAAACAACTGTTAAAACAACAGGCAAAATCACACCGAAAATTAAAAAAGAATCCGCAACGTTAAGCCCTAATCCCCCCAAGGTAGAGGCATCCGAAACGCAAAGCGTACAGTCGCTGGTCTTGAATGAACTCAAACGACAGTTGGGCTTGGCAGGCTTGGTCGGCATGGGAAGACCGCCTCGTGTGATTTTAGCTTTTTCAGGCGGTGCCGATTCTACGGCGTTATTACATGCCTTATCCCAACTCAAAAGCACGGAAGGCCTGGAATGCTTGGCGGTTTATTATCACCATAATTGGAGAGGCACGCCTCCGCCTGAACTCGCCCGAGTCCATAAAAATTGCCAACGCCTGCGGATTCCTTTGGTCTTTGCACCGCCACACCCTGATGAAGAAAAAAGCGAACTCTCTGCTCGTCAATACCGATATGAACGCCTCTTGGATGTTGCCACGCAATTTAGAGCCGAAGCGATTCTAACAGCACATCATCAAGACGATCAGATTGAAACGCTTTTATTCCGCATTTTTAGAGGCACAGGACTCGACGGGCTAGAAGGCATTCAGCGGTGTTTATTCTTCCGCAAGCAACAGGAAGAGTCTCCGTCGCACATCCCGATTTTGCGTCCCTTTTTGGATTTGAGCGTCTCCACCTTAGAAGCCTATAATAAGGGGAATGAGTTACTGTATTTTGAAGACCCCAGCAACGCCAATACCCGATACGCACGTAACGCCATTCGCCACGAGATTATCCCGAAAATTGAGGCTCAATTCCCGACCTATGCCAAGTCGATTTTACGCTTGGCTCATTTGGCGGAAGGGGATTTAAGCATTTTGGATCACATTACTCGTAATCAGTGGGATGCCCTCAATTTGGCTGATCACGTCCCGAGCGTCTTTCAATACGGGACGAAGCGTTCAACTACCTTGTTTTGTCAATTGGCAGAAGCGTATCAACGCCGATTGGTGCGGCATCTTTTAGAAGAACTACACATTGAAAGCCACTTTGAAGAGGTGCAACGCATTATTCATTTCATTACGCAAGATGTCAGCAGTCCCTTGTCAAAGAAGATAGAACATAAAACACAGAAAAAACAGGTGAAGATGTCGCTTGGTACGACACCTGAAGGCGATTTACGCTTTTTACTGCGTTCCGATAAAGCCTTTTGGATTGAAGTGCATCCCAAACGTAATCAGGCGTATTATGAGTTGATTTCAAAACAAATTACGATTCCCCTCAATGGCGGTGTGGTAACCCTACCGTGGGATGCAGGACAAGCCTTCCGAGTCGAACCCTTCCCCAAACGAGCAGGCATTTTTGATATGCGAAAGCTCACCAAAGCCAAATCCAAAGATGTACTGGTCAATGTCTCAGATTATGCGGGTAAAACCATTGTCTTGCGGACGCGTCAAGCAGGCGATTGGATTAGCCCCTTAGGGATGAAGGGCAAACGCATGAAGCTCAAAGCCTTTTTCATTGCACAAAAAATCCCGCAAGAATTGCGTGCCGAATGGCCTGTCATTGCCTGTGGCGATGAAATCCTATGGGTGCCGGGGATTGGGATGAGTGAATCGCTTAAAGTGGGGATGCGATTGGCTCCCACACACACGTGGATGCTCGGTGGTACAGAAGAAGTAACGCAATTACGCACGCTTCGTTTCTTGGAAGATCCGTCTGTGTTGGAAGACAGCGAAGAAGAACTCGACGCAATGGCTTTAAACGAAGAGGTGCATCCTGAAGTGCAAGACGGCGACAAAAACCTCGATGCCTTGATGATTGAACATGAAGAGTTGGATGATATTGAAGTCATCGATTTGGAAGAGGTGCTAGAGTCAGGCTTGGTAGCAGATGCTGATTTAAGCGACTAGAATTCATCTCAAAAGGGGGGCTTGTACGATGACTGAAAAGACGTTGACTTATCAAGAAGTCCATGAGCATTTAGAACTGTATATTACTCAAGCCGATTTGGATGCCCGCATCCGTGAACTGGCAGAGGAAATGAACACCCAATACGCCGAAGTCGAAGAACTCACGATTTTATGCGTGCTAAAAGGCAGTTTTATGTTTACCAGTGATTTGGTGAAGTATCTGAAAATGCCGTGCCAGATTGAGTTTATCCGTTTGGCTAGTTATGGCAATGAAATGCACAGCAGTGGGGAAGTGAAATCAGTGAACTTGACTTTGCCGAATTTGGCGAATAAGCACGTCCTTGTGGTGGAAGATATTATCGATACAGGCTTGACGCTTTCTTTTTTACTGAACTATCTCAGGGATTTGCATCATACGGCTTCTTTAGCCTTAGCCGTTTTGCTTGATAAGAAGGAGTGCCGTAAACCTGAATCGAAATCCATTCACTGCGATTTTGTCGGCTTTACGATTGAAAATCATTTTGTGGTGGGCTATGGCTTAGATTTTGCAGGCTACTTCCGCAATTTGCCTGAAATTTATCGCTATCAACCCAAGCACGCTGAGGGCTAGTATGCGACGCTTTGTTGCCAGTATGATTATTCCAACAGGGGTAGGGGCGAGTCAAGGCGGTTACGGCGGAGACGCCACCGTTTGGCTGAATGCCGTTGCCTCTGTGTGTGATGTGTTGATTACGCATCCGAATGTGGTAAATGCGGCGGCATTTCAGATGCTTCCCCCGAATACGCTTTATGTGGAAGGTTATGCGTTAGATGCCTTTCTGAAAGGCGAGATTCACCTCAAGCCTGTGAAGACTCAACGGGTGGGCGTGATTTTAGATGCAGGCATGGAAGCGGGCATGAAAACATTACATCATAATGTAGTGAATGCCGTACAAGCCACTTATGGGGTTGCAATCCCAGTGTTGGCAGAAAGCAGTGAGCCTTTAGATTTACGACTTCGCTTGAGTGAGTCGGGCGTTTCGGTGGGGGAGTGGTTGAATCCGCAAGCGGTGTTATCTGTGGCGAAACATTTAATGGTGGATTATGGGGTTACAGCGATTACGTTGGTCTCTCGCATGGAAGAGCCTGAAGAAAGCGTTTATGCTCATGGCGTGGGGGTGGATCCCATCGGCGGTTTGGAGGCGATTTTGTCTCATACGCTGGTTGAACATTTAAAAATCCCTTGTGCGAATGCCCCGTGCTTTGATTGGCAAGAGGCACAACCTCGGCGGGACGCGGTGGTGCATCCGTTTACGGCGAGTGAATATACGACAGCGAGTTTCTTGCCTTGCGTCTTGCGTGGCTTGCATCACGCCCCCGATTTCATCCCTGCCGAAGGGGAAAATCATCACGACACCGTGAAAATCCAAGAGGTGGATGCCCTTGTCTTGCCGTATGACTGTTTGGGAGGCGTGCCGTTTCTCATTGCCCTAGAGCGCAACATCCCCGTGATTGTCGTTCGCTCGAATAAGACCGTGCTTAACGTAACGGCGGCATCTCTTTTAGGGGAAAGTCGTTTACACACCTTAGCCCAACAGGGCTTATACTTTGAGGCTTGCTCTTATGATGAGGCGGTGGGGATTTTACAACGCCTTAAACTCGGACTCACCGCGCCTGCGTCGCAAGGCGTACCCTTTTTCAAGGTGCAAACGTCATCACGATAAATCTATCGTAATAATTATTTTCAGAATCGCTGTTAATCGCCCCATGATGCGTATTGAGAAAACCCAAATGTTCGGCAAATTCTTGGATTCTAAAATGGGGTTTCCCAAATTCAGGAAGTCCTGTATTGCCTGCATAGGCGTCTGTTACGCCGTCTTTCGCCACTCGCACGGATTCACCTGTTGCCTTGTTCGTAACCGTTCCCCAATCCACATCGACTGCCACCAACATGTGATGATCGCCAGTCCCTTTTTTAATCCCAATCAGTACCGTCCCTGGTGGCGTTTTATCGGCACTTAAATCAAGGGCATCTACGGTGGTGAGTCGACCCAGTTTATTACTTTTATAAAAATTCAAATAGCTTTGCGTATGCGTAATGGCAGAGGGAATACGTTGCACCTGTGTAGGATACGCCTTCTTCAAAGCGGGCTTGGTAACGTATTCCCAAATGGCGGCAGCACAGCCGTAAGATCCCAAATTATAAGGCGTTTTGAGCTTCTTTTCATGAGCTAAAAACGCAAGTTTTGCCATTTCAGCCTGCACGCTAACTTTAGGCTTGCCAAGCCCTGTGGCAATCCCCGCATAAGCCACGGCGTTTTGCACCCCAACGGTTTCCACCATTTGGCGAGGCATTTTTTGCAAGGAGCTTTCATCAATCTGAAGATCCAAAGAAACAGCTTCGGGGGCTTTATTCTGTTGAGATACTGATTTTTCAGGTAGAACATTCCACTTTTCAAAAAAGCCTGCTCCATAAAAAGTAAGTAAAACACCTAGTAGTAAAACAGGCATTATCTTGCGAAAAAGGGAAGAGATTGATTGTTGGGACATCATCACGATACATCCTCTAGGGGCAACGGAATACTGGGGGATGTATCGTGAAAGAGAAAGATGAAATGCAACGCTTGTTACAAATTTTGATGTGAGCCATCACAAAAAGGGGGATTTTTGCTTTGCTTACATCGACAAATGGCAACGGTTTCTTGCTGTTCCGTTACCTCAAAAATAACAGGTCGAAGGGTGGTTCCTCGATGAGAACCGTCGCAGAAGATGCCGTCTTCACTCAAACCACAGGCACAATAGGCGTATTTTTTCGGATCAAGATCCAGCACTGCGGGAGAAGTCTCCACAATTTTAGGCACACTATTTTCTTCAGACATAACCATCACTCCATATTATAATCAAAAAGTCGCATATTAAGACCACTTTTTGATTATAGTATGAAAGACCCATTCTGTTTCATTGAGAGTTCATTAAAAAGCATCCAAAATATTGTATTTGATATAAAATGGAATTATATTATGTCATATCAATAAAGGATACTTTTTATGTCGACTCATCACGATCTAATCATTATTGGTTCAGGGCCTGCAGGCTTTACGGCAGGTATTTACGCAGGGCGTGCCGATTTAGAACCGCTTATTTTTGAAGGGATTCAACCCGGTGGACAGCTCACCATTACCACCGATGTTGAAAATTTCCCAGGATTCCCCGACGGCATTATGGGGCCTGATTTGATGGATGCCATGAGAAAACAAGCTCAGCGTTTTGGGTGTAAATCGGTTTACGAATATGTGAATCACGTCGATTTAAGCAAGCGTCCTTTTACGATTACCTCTGATAGCAATACGTATACGTGTAACGCCTTGATTATCTGTACAGGAGCATCCGCCATTACAGGGGGACTGCCGAAAGAAGCCGAACTCATGGGCAAAGGGCTTTCTGCCTGTGCCACCTGCGATGCCTTTTTCTTCAGAGGCAAAGAAGTCGTGGTCGTAGGGGGAGGAGACTCCGCCATGGAAGAGGCCCATTTCCTCACCAAGTTCGCCACCAAAGTAACGATTGTGCATCGTCGTGATGCCTTTAGAGCCTCTAAAGCCATGCAAAACCGAGTCCTCAATCACCCCAAGATTGAAGTCAAATGGGATTCAAAGGTGGTGGAATTATTAGGCGATAAAGAAACAGGCTTAACAGGTGTGGTAATTGAATCCACGAAAGATGGTTCTCGTATCGAATACCCCACGCAAGGCTTATTTTATGCCATTGGACACAAGCCTAACACGGATTTGTTTAAAGGTGTGCTGGATATGAATGAGGTAGGCTATTTAAAAGTGCAGCCGGCTTCCAGTAAAACGAACGTGGAAGGCGTATTTGCAGCAGGAGACGTTTGCGATCCGCATTACCGCCAAGCGATTACATCGGCAGGGGCAGGGTGTATGGCCGCCATGGATGCCGAGCAGTTTCTTTCCATGCAGGACGCACCTCTTTCCGTTTAAAAAAAAGCCTGTTTCATGCGAAACAGGCGAACTCTCTCTCTCTTAGTTAAATGTGAAAGGTGGGTTTATTCGGATACTTATACCATTTAAACGACTGAATAGCGTATAGGTGGATTCTAGGAGCCTAGACTCGCAGATGGGTGAAGTGTACAAAGACGTAACATAAGCACATCGAGAATCGTAGCGACAACGAAGACGCCAGACGCTATTTAATCGTTTAATTGGTATTACATTTGGTTGAAAATTTGGTTTAAGTAGTAGTTGATTTCATCGTTGTCTAATTCTTGAGACATGACGTTGCTGAGCTTCGCCAGTGAAAAGGCTTTGGCGGCTTCGCCTAGTGCTTCACGAGACGATAAAACCCTCCCTAAATTAAAATGAGCGGTGGCGTAATTCGGATTGTACTTCACGGCTTCTTGAAAATGCTGAAGAGCTAGCACATCATTTTTGAAGTGATCGAAATAAATCAAACCTAAATTATTGTGAGCCACGGCGTTGTCAGGTTCCAGTACGAGGGCTTGCTCATAGTAGTAAACCGATTCATTAAAACGCTCACATTGCCACGCCGTATACGCCAAGTTAATTACACATTGCGGATTCTTCATGCCTTCGGTATTCATCATCAAATAACACAATGCCATCGCTAGTTCATATTGTTCTAGGGCATTTGCCAGCTTGGCTAAGTGGCTTAAGGTTGCGAGTGTAGGCGGATCTTCTTGCTCCCACTTTAAAAACAGGGCAATTTCAGCACTCAATAAAGCCCACATGCTAGGGTGAGCCTCCCGCAAGGTGTTTTCAATACACTGCGGACTTTCCAGCAAGTTCCCCAAAACAAAGGCAATTTTACGTTTCGATTCGGGACGTTTGGCATGTAAATACGCCAGTAAATAATGTTCAACGGCTTCTGCGACTCGATTCTCTTCCGCATACGCCAAGCCGAGTTCGAGTTGAGCCATTGAAAGCGATGGCATCAAGTGAACCGCTTTTTCTAAAGCATTGAGGGATTTCGACGGAGAACCCAAGATCGTATAGACGTGAGACAACTCATACCACAACAAGGGTTGAGACGGTAAACGACGAATCCCACGTTTGAGGCGTACCAACGCCGAAGCCCAGTGCAAATAATTCACTTCCAAGTGAACGGCGTGAATCATTACGCTACTTAAATACGCCTGTGTTTGAATCTGATTGCATTGTGAAACGAGTTCTGATTTAGAGGCTTTGTTGATTTCGAGCCAATAGAGCTTTAAAATTGCTGTCGCCACAAGTAAACCACGCCATGCTTTTTGAGGCGAGGCATGTAGTAAGGCATGTCCGCTGTTTTGGAGATTTAATCCCCAATGGTTGAGATGGCGTTGTAGCGAAGACTGCCAGTTCTGCGGTTTTACGGAACCGTCATAGATGAGGCGTTGCAAGTTATGCGTATGCCGTTTGAGATGTGGATACTCTCGAGGCACTTGAACCTGCTTTAAATGATGCTCTGCCAAAACATAATAGCCTGAAAGTGTGTAAGTATGAGCCAAACTTAAATGAATCGTCCAACGAAAATCTAAATCAGCATGAATCGCTTTTTTATTTTCTTTCAAAAGATTTAAGGCACGATACGCATGTTCAAGCCCTTTTTCAGAACGCCCATACAAGGTGTGATGTAAAGCATGAATCGCTTCATTTTCCCATGTGGCGAACCACTGTTCACTAATCTGACTTAAAAGATTTTGAGCGGTTTGATGTTCTGCTTTTAATTCCCATTGAGAAACCAATCGATTGAGATAAGCGAGTAAGTCGGTAATGAGTTGCTTGTTTGCTAAGGATGCCGAATCAGACGCTTGCTGAAACACGTACTCTAACTGTTGAATTTGAGTGCGATTGCTCATGCCTTCTAAAGCCTCCACCTTGATTGACAAATGCTATATTCGTATTTGTTTTGATTGTCCGAGAGTCTAAGAAAGAAAACGGCGTGTGCCTCCTACAAATGGAGTATCGTGCAAGAGGAGCATCGCTGAAATAGCTGTTACGATTCGTTACAGTCTTATGGGGCATGATTCGCCATTTTTGGGGTTTACTGCTACCATAATAAATGGTTTACTTATAATGTATTAAATTGCCACATATTGTTACGAAATACTTGTTACAGATAGGAACACATAGATGATGACAACCCTCATTCAAAAACCCTCGTTTGGAGATTACGTGATTGCACTCGGTGGACAATTTGTTGGTTGGTTGGGTGCAAGTATTTTACTGGCAACTCTTTTATTGAATTTGGATCTAACCTTGATTCAAAACGTCCACATTCCCTTTTACAAGGAAGATCATTTAACACTAAAGGGAACGGCGAACATTTTAATGTCGATTGGGCCGATTATTGGAGCACCTGCGATGATGCGAAGTGGCTGGCATAGCAAGCAACCGAGCTTGGTACTCGCAGGTTTGTCCTTCTTTGTGATGTGGATGCTCATTGCCACCGATGCCGAAAATGTATTGTATCGTGGGATTTTGATTTTTATGGTGGGCTTTTTATTCTTTGGCATGAGTAATTTAGCCATGCCAAAAAAACGTGAATTTGCCTTAACGCAAGCAAGAAGTATCGCGGGTTTTGTGCAGATGATTCAATTTATGGCGGTGGATTTTCTCTTAGGGCTTAAAGTAGGTATTGAAGGACTTTTTCGCTTGCCTCAAGTCTTTTCGAGTCAAAACGTCTGGCAAAGTCGTCGCTTTGGGGGGATTTTATTTTCTGTGGCAGGACTTTTTGGCATTTTAGGTGCGACGATGCCTTCTTTCCAAGAAACGGGCTATATGTTATTTAATACCATTGGGGGTATTAGCGGATTCATCGTCAATTACAGTTGGTTCTTAACAGGCATTCAAGGGACGCATTGGCTCAGCAAGCTCCTGATTCCAGGGTCTTTACTGGCAACCGCAGGGTCTGCCATGCGTGCGATGACGGTTGGTTTTGCGTTGGATCAATTTGGTTCACGCCTCAATGAAATGTATATTTGTGGGATGCCTCTGATTGCCAAGCAAGAAGAAGCGGAACGCCACAATCGTGAAGCAGAAGGTGTGGTTGACGTGAGTCGTTCTGCTAAACAGCTCGATAATCACCATAATGCTGAATCCGAATCTGTTTACTCTTAGAACCTATCCGAGAAATAATTTTTGTAGTAAGAAGGAGAGGTTAAGGTCATTTTACCATGAAAATCATTTCTCGGATAGGCTCTAAAGCATTTTAAAGCAGTAGAACAGCAAAGATTTATCAGCCTGTTGAAAGTCATTAATCAGGTAATTTTGACAGAGGGGCGTGTTTTTCTTATGATAAAGGAATCTATTTCATAAGGATACTTTGATTCTATGCCTTCCTCCCCTCATCAACCGATTCAAATTGCGGTGGTCGGGGCGGGCTATTGGGGTAAAAATCTCATTCGTAATTTTCAAGGACTGGGGTATCTCCATACCATTTGCGATCCTCGTCTTGAGATACTGCATCATTTTAAAGCCCTCTATCCTCAAGTGGCAGGGAAAGCCTCTTTTGTCGAGGTTTTGAAAAACCCAGCGATTGATGCCGTCGTCCTTGCCACGCCGTCTATGACGCATTTTGAACTCGGGAAACAAGTGTTAGAAGCGGGCAAGCATTTGTATGTGGAAAAGCCATTAGCGACGAACTTGCAGGATGCCCAAGTCCTCGTGGAACTCGCCACCAAACAGAAGAAAACGCTCATGGTGGGGCATTTACTCATGTATCACCCAGCGATTAATCGCATGAAGCAGTTGATTGATTCAGGAGCCTTGGGTGAAATCCGCTATATTCAAAGTGATCGATTGAATTATAATCACGGGCGTAATGATCGTAACGTCTTTTGGGATTTGGCTCCCCATGATTTATCGGTTTTAATTTATCTGATGAATGGGGAAGTCCCTGCAATCGAATCCGTTTCGGCACAATGTGCCTCGACAAAAGACGGCAAGCCTGATGTCGTGCAAACAAGTCTTCGCTTTCAAAACGGTGTACTAGGGCATTTACAAACCAGTTGGATGTATCCTAAAAAGCAAGTCCAGTTGCTTATTGTCGGGACAGATGCCTCGCTTATTTTAGATGATACCGCACCACTTGAACAACGCTTGGTGCGTGTCGATTTTAGTGAATCGGGGGAACGCACGGTGTCTGCGGTGGAGTATTTGCCGTTAGAGCCGTTGCGATTGGAGTGTCAGCATTTTATTAACGCCTTAGCGGGGAACTGGTCGCCTCAATCGGATGATCGTAACGGACTCGCCGTGGTGAGTTTGCTGGAGTCGGTGCAGCTTCGCTTGGATGAAATTTGACCTTCGAGCCAAAATCCTTAGAAAAAGATGTTAAACTAATTATAAAGTTTGAGTGATTAAAGTTCATAAGGATTCTTTCGTATGTCCCCTTTTGTTTATACGGTGTTGGCGTTGTGTGTGAGTTCGATTTTAATGTATGGCTTTGTGTATCTTCAGTTTCGGCAAGCCTTACAAGGTCTGGTGATGCCGCACTTGGAAGCGACTCGACAAGTGGAAGCAAATGCCTATATGACCTTACTTAACGTGGTGTACTTTATTTTCGTCGGTTATGGGGCAGTGAGAATTGCAGAAAAATTGTCTCGGTTACAAATTACAACAGACACTAAAGGAATTGAAGTTTGGGCCGATATGACAGGCAATCAACTTTTTTGGTTAGGTGCGTTAGCCATTTTGTATGTGATTGCCCTTTTTTCGATTAAATCGAGCTGCCAAGAGAACGCTAAAAACCAAGGGATTGAATCCCCAGAACCGTGGTAACGTCTGTAAGACATTAGGATGCCTTCCATGAAAATGCTTCAATTTAATTCAATGCCACAACAGGCTTTTACCTTAGTCGAACTGCTGGTTTCTTTAGCGGTTGTGGGGACTTTGATCATTTTGTTTGTACCGAAATTACTAGTTACTGTGGCTCAAAATAATAATGATTACTTGCTTAAAGAAACAATTATCGCCAGTACCGCCATGTTAGAAGAATCTTTGTTAATTCGTCAGCCTAACCTCATGCGTTCCGCCGTAGAGCGACTGTCTACGATTCGCAACTGTGGCGATGATGATCCCGATGGGGATGGGGTTGTTGCGGTTACTCGTTCTGCCACAGGCAATGGTTGCTGGAATGAAGACATTCAAGACGAGTTGCCTGCTGACGTCGAAGATCAAGGAGTGATTACCAAGAAAGGCGTTGCGATTGTCGGCTTCCATAAAAACCTACCCAACACCACCCAAATGGTGCAGTTTATTATGGATGCCAACGGGGAAGCACCCCCTAATGTGGAGGGGCGAGATCAAATCCGTTTGGTGATGTGTACCACCAATGCGTTTTGTACCACGAATGTAGATGCGATTGCCTTAGCGGGTCAAGGTTACAAGGCGACGCCTGGTCGATTGATGCCTGCCACAGCCAACTCAGCGACTTTGTTTAATCGTCTCTTCCCCATCGTTGAGGCTGACTTTACTTAAAATCTGCTTCATTTTCGCAACAGCGGGGCCTAAACCCATAAAGACCGCTTCCGCAATAATACTATGCCCGATGTTCAATTCGACCAAGCCTTCCAACTCTAAAATCGGACGCACATTCCCGTAATGCAAGCCATGCCCTGCATTCAGCCCAAGCCCCAAGCGTTGTGCCAAAATCGCCGATTCCTTCAAGGCTTGGAGTTCCGCTTGCACGCCTGTGCCTGCTTCAAACGCTTCGCAATACTTGCCTGTATGCAGTTCAATATACGGAGAACCCAACTCATAACTGGCTTGAATCTGTTGTGGGTCAGGATCCACAAACAAGCTCACAGGCACATTCACCGCCGTCAGTCGTTCAATCGTCCGCAACAACGCCTCACGATGCCCCAAGACATCCAAACCGCCTTCGGTGGTTACTTCTTGCCGACGTTCAGGCACCAGCGTTACCATATCAGGGCGAATCGCTTCGGCTAAGGCGACCATTTCTTCGGTGTTCGCCATTTCCAGATTTAAGCGGGTTTTGACGCGACGGCGGAGTTCTCGAATATCGGCATCTTTAATATGACGGCGATCTTCTCGTAAATGAGCGGTGATGCCGTCTGCTCCGTGAGCTTCGGCAATATCCGCAGCGGTGAGGGGGCAAGGATAATGCACCCCACGAGCATTGCGAATTGTGGCAATATGGTCGATATTGACGCCAAGCAGTACCATGAACTTTAATCCTTTAATGCTTTAATTTTGGAGTACTTTTTCTAAGACTTCAATCACATAACTTTGCTCGTCTTCGGTCATTTCAGGGAAAATCGGCAAACTAAATACACGCTCACAGGCACGCTCCGCAATGGGGAGTCGTCCTGCTTGATACCCCAAGTTACGGTGCATGCCTTGCAAGTGAAGCGGAATGGGGTAGTACACACGCACGCCAACACCCGCATTCTGCAAACGAACCGTTACATCGTCCCTCGTAAGGGGGCAAGTCTCACTTAAGGCAACGGTATATTGATGAAACACATGCCCTGCTTGGGCTTGCGTTTTTGGTAAATGTAACGCATCTAAATTTTGTAGGGCGTTGGTATATCGGGTGGCGATGCGTTGACGAGCGTCTCCCCATGAAGCGAGGTAAGGCAGTTTGACTCGTACCAAGGCGGCTTGAAGCTCGTCCAATCGACTGTTCATACCTTCATGCGTGTGATCGTAAGTGGAGGTTTGCCCATGTACCCGCAATTCTCTTAAACGTTGAGCATAGTCAGGGTTCTGTGTGGTGAGCATCCCGCCATCGCCGAACGCCCCTAAGTTCTTGGTGGGGAAAAAGCTAAAACTACCAAAATCCCCCCATCCCCCAACAGGTTTGCCTTGCCATGTGGCATCAACGGCTTGTGCGCAGTCTTCAATCACAATTAAGTCATGGGCTTTCGCAAGCGACATGAGTGCCTCCATATTCACCGCTTGCCCGTAGAGATGCACAGGAATAATCGCTTTCGTTTTTGGCGTAATCGCCGCTTCTATTTTGGTAATATCAATCAGATACGTTGCATCATCGACAATATCGACAAAAACAGGGGTAGCACCTGCACGAACAATCGCTTCAGAGGTGGCAATATAACTCATGGGCGTGGTGATGACTTCATCTCCTCGTCCGATGTGGACGGCTCGTAGGGCGAGATAGAGACTATCCGTGCCGTTGGCAACCCCAATGCCATACGCCGATTGCGTGCGTGCCGCTATTTCGGCTTCAAGGGCTTGGACGTTTTCTCCCAGAATATAATGCCCCGATCGCATGACCTCTAACGCCACCGATTCAAACTCAGCTTGCAGTTGGGCATATTGCCGATCCAGTCTCATAATCGGGATGTTTTGTTTGGCAGGGCTTTGCGAAGTCATGGGGCTTTTTCTTTCAAATCCAACGATACTTTTTTATTGTATCGATGAATCGGTGAAAATCAAAGCCTTTCCCAAAAAACGAATAGATTCTTTACACCTTCTTAATTTTTTAACGAGAGGCTGCGGTTTTAGCGTGAGGGTCTAGCTTAAAAAAATTCGGGTGCTTCATGGCATCATCGGCTTGCATTAAGCCCACCCGCATCGAATCCTTCTGCCAACGTGTGAAGATGCTATTCACCAATAAAACAGGCCCCAGCAGAACCGCTAAACCTGCTACCGTCGCCGTACCAAGCAGTCCAATACCTGTATGACGGAGTGCTTTATATTTAAAACCTTCTTTAATCCATTTTACCCAACTACCTGCTTGTTCAGGTGGCTTCGTTGCCATTTCAGCAATGAGTTGCTCGCCGTCTTTCTTTAAATGGTCTATCACGGTTTTCAATGGTTTTAGGAAAGGCTTTTCTTCTAAGAGTTGTTCTCCCTTTTTTTGAAGATTTTCTAGGGTTTGAATCTTTTCAGAGTCAGGCTGTTCTAAAAAGGTAACAAGGGGTTCCGCTTTTTTCTTGGCAAAGGCTTGAGCAGATTTACCGATTGCCTCTAAACGCCATTCACTTAATAGAGGCTCCCATTTTTTACCGTTGGAGGCTGGAATCTTAACCCCATGCTCCTTTGCCATTTTTTCGAGCCACTGGACTTTCGGCAACGGAATATAATGCCCCGCAAGCATACCTAACGCAGGAAGCATTAACACCAATTGTGGGGTTTCTTGTGCAATAAGTTTTAAGGTATTCGTACTGGCTTCCATCATTTCGCTTTCTTGCGAATATTCATCCGTCAAACTAAAAGCTTCGTGCGTACGAGCCTGTAAGCGTTGAGCGTCTGCCCTTTGTTCAGAAGTCAAGGGGATTTGATCCAAGGCTTTACGAAGTTTTTTGGCTTTAATGCCTTCGGTTTTTTCCCATGCTTGATACGTTTTATGGTCTTTCATAAACTCAAAGGGAAGCGTAAAGGCTTGCTTGAAGCTATCCCAAATACCTTTAGGCTTGAATTCTTCATCTTTAATGCCTTGCACCGATGCTTTGCCTTCATCAGGCACGGCAAGCAAACGATTAGGATTATTTTTTAGATCTTGACGAACCTTCCAACGTGCCACTCTCGCCCCATCTCGTTCTAAGCTATTACCGAGTAAACCGAGTGGGATTTCAAGTAAAATAAACGGTATGATAAAAGAAGCCACTTTAGGCCAAACACGATTGCCTTTTATTATATTTGTTTTGTTCAATAAATAGGCTGTGCCTGCCGAAAGAGGTAACGCCACAAGGCTTGTAAATCCAAGGCTAAGGGTTTGAAACGCATTTTCAACATTTTCGGTATAGGATTCACTTCGATCGTTAATCGTACGAGTGATATTCGACACTAAAGCAGCGTCTTCTTTTAAATCCTTTTCGCTTTGTGGAGAAAACGCTTGAGCAGGCTTATTTAAACGATTCTTCACTTCGTTAAGTAAGTCGTCTCGCTCGTGAGCATGCTTGTCCGTTACCAGTGTTTTAAGCTGATTAAAAGCTCCCCCTAAACCGTCGGTTTTATCATTTTTTGCCTTTTCTTCGGCTTCGATAACTTCATTTGGAATGCGGGAAGCCTTTTGTAAAGCCATTTGCTTTTGCTCTTCGGTAAATAACGCATAACGATTAGGATTCGCCAATTCGGTTTCACGGGCTTCTCGGCGTGCGATACGAGAGGCTCGTGTTTCTTGTTGGGCACCCCAAATCGCAGAAAAGCCTTCTATCGCCAACACGGGTAGAAGTCCAGCCGACAGAATACTCCAGTATTTGACATAATCTAGCAACGATAGCTTGGATTTAAGTTGTTTGGATTCCCCAAGCACTTTCCCCGCCCATAAGAGGGATCCGTTAGAAAGTACCATTTCAACAGGTGCGACAGCCAAGCCAAGCACACTCCCTACGGCGACTTCGGTGGTTTGAGCGGCTTGTTCAGACGCTTGATCCAGTACGGTGGTGGCATCCAAAATGCGATCGACTTTTTGATTGATACGGGCTTGATCTTGAGGCGTTAGGGGGTGTGTTTGATAGTAGGCTTCGCTTTGCTTGGATTCATCCGCTTTTTGCTGTTGCCAGTCGTTTAAGCGAGGACGATTCTTAAAGAATGCCTTCATGGTATCGAGATATTCACTGCTCATCATCGTCAAAAAAATCCTTTAAAAAGACTATACGTTATTAGAACTAAAACCCTTGAAAAGAAAAACCTGCGTTTTATAGTCGTCTCCAGAGTTTTTTGTAGAGATGGCTAGACGAGGAGCCTACTGTTCAAAAAAGTCTTGAAACAACTAGGGGCTATCTTCAAATAGTCAAGAATGGCGGAATTTCAAGGAAAAACAAATGGCTTTTGAGGCGTGTACATAGAGGTATAGTTGATTAAATATATTCCCGTACAGTGTCTATACTTTGTCGCTACGATGATTTTGTTCAGTCATGTAGGTCTATCTACACTCCGTTCACAAAATCATCTAGGCTCCTCGTCTAGGATTATTATCTAGGCTAACGGTCGAAACTTCAAAAGACTATACCCCTTTCTCATTCAATCACACAAGACGTTTTACCAGAGATTTCTGTTTTTATCTCTTTCTTTTCTTCTGGCTTTTCTCTCTTTTATGGATGTTTTGTGCGAGAACACTTACCCTTCTAACTAAGTGCTTTCAATTTAATTTTCTTACCACTCTCCGAACCCTCTGATGTCCTAAACGTCAGGGGGTTTTCTTCATTCAAATGCGGAAGTCTTGCACAAGTAGACGACAACGCACTAAATGCGAGGCTTCCGCATTATTGTTGTGAAGCGTATATTTTTTAAAAGACTATAAAAGAGCAGAAGCGTTTGGTAGACCGTTTTGAGAAGTCCGACGTTCATTTTCTTTTGATTATTGCGATTGCCTTTATTAAAACTGGCTTAAACTCACTCTTTGTTAACAGTATCTAGCACTTCATAGCATTGCGGTTCGGTTTGTACAGTCACACGCAAGACTGAAATATCAAAAATGGCGGATAGCTCCTTTTGTTGCACGCTCATTTTTATAGATGCTGTAATAGTTTTTCAAAAGAGTCTCTAATGAATTTTTTCTTTAAAATTCGTCTATTTTTGACTTTTCGAAAATAGCCTCTAATAATCATTCCTCAGCCAAGTTTTTAATTTTATTAAACTCTTCTCCATCAATACTCAATTTTTTTGCAAGTGGACTTTCTTGTTTAATTACACGCCAAAAGGGTGTGATATTGTTAATGGTGATACCAGATCTATATTCTTCTACTGCAGCCTCCGCAACGATTCTCAAGAAAATGCCTGTGGAAACTGGACATGTTGCATCAGCTTGGTGACGTTTTGCTAATTGCGTTCGCATCTCCTGTGGCTCTATTTGTTGTTTTTTGGGTATACTGCGTATAAATTGATCAATCTCAATTGGTGATGATATTAATAATTTACTGCCTGCGGGAACTCCAGCAAACGTCTTCTCAATAATTTTTATATGTGGTTCTTTACCACAATTACGTTTTTCAATCCAGCTTTTCTTCTTTGTTACCACTTCTGATTACTCCTTACTTTGTAATTGGTTTGGTAAGTTTTTGAAACTCTATATTAAATTACGATTAGATTTTAAAAATTGAGCTTCCTGTTACTTATTCATTCGATAGCGAGACCGCTTCACCGCAATGACATCAGGCAGTAGTTTGATGTTGGTAATGAGCTTTTCCAGTTCGTCTCGATTACGAACTTCTAGCCCGAGTTCGATTAGCACACTTTTTTCACCCGCATGACGCTTACAATTCGCCGAAAAAATGTTGACCTTCATATCAGAGACTTTACTCAAAATATCTTTAAACACGCCCACCTGATCCATGACCTGCATCTCAAGCAAGACATTATGCAACGACTGCTGCATTTCAATCGCACCCGTCCAACCCAAGTGCATCACCCGTTGCGGATTCGCTTGCACAATGTTCATGCAATCATCCCGATGAATCATCACCCCTCGACTACGGGTTACAATGCCGACAATCGCATCGCCAGGCACAGGCATACAACACCGTGCGATGTGATACTGCAAGCCCTTCAAGGCATTTAAAGACCCCGTGGGATGCACACTCGCATTTTCCAAATCCAGCTTGTCCAGTTGAGACAGGGCTTCTTGGAAACTTTCTGTGGTACTGTTTTTCAGCTGTAAGGCTTCAGGACTTTGCGAATTAGGGATTTCCACATAGCCTTTTTGTTGAAGCTCTAGGGCTTGCTTTGCTTGGATTTCGGCGTGATGTTCAGAAGTCGTGGAAATGATTTTCCCTTTTTTGACACGATTGATAATACGGCTTAAGGTGATTTCTCCATAGCCGAGTGCCACATATAAATCTTCAACGTTCTTGTAGTTAAGTTCTTGAGCCACTTCGAGCATTCGCCCTGACTTGACCAAGGCATCCACCTTCGCCCGAGTCAAATCGGCTTCCAAGAGTTGACGACCTTGGGATTCATGTTGATCTCGATAATGCTTTTTATACCAGTGTCGAATACGATTTTTGGCTTGTTGCGTTACGACGAAATTCACCCAATCCAAACGAGGCGTGGCTTTTTTATTGGTGATAATTTCAATAATATCACCGTTTTGAAGTTCGGTATCCAGTGGCACCATTTTTTCATTGACGACCGCCCCTGCACATCGATTGCCCACTTCGCTATGAATGCGAAAGGCGAAATCCACAGGGGTACTCCCCCGAGGCAGACTAATGACCGTGCCTTTCGGCGTAAACACAAAGACTTGATCAGGAAATAAATCCAGCTTCACATTTTCCACAAACTCAAGGGCATTATTCGCATTCGCCTGCATTTCGACAATTTGCTTCAGCCATTCGAGCTTTTCATCATTTTGAGAGACCCGATAAGCCGTGGCTTGATCCCCAAATCGCTTATAATGAAAGTGAGCCGCAATACCAAATTCTGCCACTTTGTGCATTTGTTCCGTACGAATCTGCACTTCCACAGGGCGTTTATTCGGCCCAATAATCGTGGTGTGTAAAGACTGATAAAAATTACTTTTGGGCATGGCGATATAATCTTTAAAGCGACCTGCCACAGGCGTATACTGATGATGAATAATCCCCAGCACTTCATAGCACTGCGGTTCGGTTTGCACAATCACCCTTAAGGCTGAAATATCAAAAATGGCGGACAGCTCCTTTTGTTGCACACTCATTTTTTTGTAGATGCTGTAATAGTTTTTGAGTCGGCTATAAATACGAGAGTCAATCCCCTGTTGAGAAAGTGCCTGTTGAAGCTGTTGCGTCATGTGTTCAATGACACGCTCACGCTCTTCTTGAGAATCCGCCAGTTGCCCTTGAATCGAATGAAAGGCATCAGGGTCAATATATTTAAGCGACAAATCTTCCAGTTCCGCTTTAAAGTTACCCATACCAATGCGATTCGCTAAAGGGGCAAAGACTTCAAGCGTTTCCCGAGCAATTTTGGCTTGCTTATGCGGTAGCATATGCTCCAGCGTCCGCATATTATGGAGTCGATCTGCCAGTTTTAAGGTGAGTACCCGAACATCTTCCGCCATGGCTAAAAACATATTGCGAAAGTTTTCCGCTTGCTCTTCTTCTTTGCTTGAAAACTGGTACTTAAACTTCCCGAGCTTGGTTACCCCTTGCACAATTTTCGTTACTTCCGCCCCGAACTGCTTTTCCATATCGCTCGCCGTGGCTTGGGTGTCTTCCAAAACGTCGTGCATCAACGCGGCTTGCAAGGTGGGAATATCCACCCACATATCCGCCAAAATTAGCGCCACACTCACGGGGTGCATAATGTAATTGGTACCGTCTTTGCGTTTTTGTCCGTTGTGATGATGCCGTGCATAGTCAAAGGTCTTCTGCACGAGTTTGCAATCCGCCTCACTCGCTTCATGCTGTTTAAGTTTTGCAAGCAAGGCATCCATGAGGACATCCTCAATCAAGGGGGCTTGATTGGAAGGGGGCAGATCGTTAGACGAAGACTCAGACATCTGATTTTGCACTTTCTGTAAAAGTATCCACTACCATTTTTCAGTATAGCGGATTTTCAGCCTTTGTGCATTATTTTTATCAGTAAAATTAGCTGGCTTGATTAGCTGGCTTGAGACGTTGCCCCTGAACCGTAGTTAGCAAAGGCACTCGGTATTTCAGAAGCACCATTTCGCATTTCAGCTATTCTATTTTCTACACGTTCTTTTCGCTTATTACCCTGTAGCTGTTTTCTAACTGCTTCATCAATCATGGCCTGCATACTATTGGGATCGCTTGGCGTTGTCGTTGCACTGGGAGTCGTCGTACTGCTAGCGGGTGTTGGCGTGTTTGGCGTGTTTGCACTTGCCACATTGGCACTTGGCGTGATTTGAGACAAGGCATCGGCAATTTGCTGAGGCGTTTGTCCATTGGTTAAATAGTTGTATTGCTCTTGGGTTATTTCACCCGCTTTGAGTTTGGCTTGCAAATCTTGTTGAACTTTATTTTTTTCTAAAGCCGAAATAATCGTTTGACGAGACACCATTTGCCCGTTAGGGAGTTGAACCATATCGGGTTGTCCTTGTGGGGCGGGCTGATTCAAGGCATTGATGAGCTGTTGTGTTTGATTATCTGACAGTAAAGGGGCTTGCGTTGGAGTTGTGGTTGTCGTTTGTGTTGGAGTAGTCGTGATTTGCGTTGGAGTCGTGGTTGTCGTTTGTGTTGGAGTAGTGGTTGTCGTGGGTACCGTAGGTGTATTCGCTGGAGCCGTCCCACCTACTTGTTGGGCGACTGCGGCGTTAATGAAGGCAATCATTTGATTGGCTTCGCCATAGGAATTATTCGCACCCGAAATCGCTTGGCTTATTTCGTCATTAGGCGTTCGGTGATCGGGTACGCTGGAAGGCATCCCTGTTTGTTGTTGTGGTTGTTGAAACTGATTCACATATTGTTGCTGAACTTGATTCAATTGTTGTGGATTCGCCGTATTGTGAGCTGGTAGGTTTGGGTTTTGAGGGTTTTGAAGATTCTGTTGTAAATAATTCGGCACACCATAAGGGCTACTTGCCATCGCCTGAAGGTAGGGATTTACCCCTTGTATATTCCCTTGTATATTCCCTTGTATATTTGACGTTTGAGGCATGGTGGGATTGTAGAATGAAGGATATGAAGTGTTTAATGTGGTCATAAAATCGTGATTCCCTTGGGTTCTTCTACTAAGTATTGATTGCGTCTATGTTTTAAATAAACCACTGGCTTTGTAGGCCTGTGGGAATGCCATTCGACGTTAATGGCTCAAAATTAAACGGTGCGGTGGGGACGTCCCCTAAAGTCGTGTAGCCTGTGGGTTCAAAGGTTCTTGGTTGAAAAATCGGGGCATTGCTCGTGCCATAAAAGGCCTGCCCGATCGGTGAAAGCTGTGTGCTTCGCAAATCACCAGGATTATTGGAAAACGACGTGCGATTAAAGGCATTTAACGCACGCGGATCACCCCCTGAAATAATCGCTGCGGTTGGCACAATGCCGTAAGACTCTATCGTATTTCCTAGCTGAAGCATTTGATTGACATGAGGACTATTCGTCAAATTCCCTGCTGAGACATCCAAGCCAAATTGTTGGTTGAACTTAGGGCTATAGTTCAGCCAATAGTCATAGCCTGATTGCGTGGGTTGAAATGACCCGAGACTCATGGATGTGTCCTTCTTCTTTTTAGCTTGAAATTTTTGGTTTGTTCTAAGGAGGCAGAAGCTACCTCAAAAGCATAAAACCGAATCCAATTTTTTCTTGTGCTAGTCTGTGCTAAACTAATCAACATGATTTCTTTAATACCTGATTTTTTAATACAATTCCCCCGATTTTTATTTCATAAAGTCGGAGAAGCCGTGATGATTTATTGCGATTCCCTCAAATGGGTGCCACAAGGACGCATCCGCTGGCAGGCAACTTTTGAACAATCCGCTAAAGTAGGCGTAGAATCTATCCCCATGGTCATGATTCTCGCCACGATTGGCGGAGGCGTGCTGTCTTTACAGCTTTGTCATAGCTTGGGCAATTCAGGCGGAGATGCCTATGTAGGAGCGTTGGTGGCGTTGTCGATTGTCAGAGAAGTCGCCCCTATTTTTACGGCTCTTTCGTTGGCGGCTCGCAACGGCACAGCGATTGCAAGCGAACTGGCACACATGACGCTGACCAATCAAGTGAAAGCCTTGCAGGTTTTGCAGATTTGCCCGAATCGGTACTTGGTCTTGCCTCGTGTGATTGCGTGTATGCTAATGACGCCTTTGCTGTCTGTCATTGCGGCCTTAACCGCTATTATCAGTGGCATGGTGGTGGCGAAGTTAGATGTCGGTATGCACTATAGCTATTACCTCAACTCGGTTTATACCTATTTACCTGTGAATGATTTATGGCAAATGCTCGTTAAAGGACTGGTGTTTGGTATTTTGCTCGGTATGGTGAGTGTACAATATGGCATGACGGCAAAGGGCGGAGCGATTGATGTGGGCTTAGCGGCTATGCGAACGGCGGTTTGGGTCTCTGTTACCGTTTTACTGGCCGATTTAGGCTTGACTTGGATTTTTAGAACGCTTTTTTGATTCCAAATATAGTCGATTAAATATATTCCCGCACAGTGCCTATACTTTGTCGCTACGATGATTTTGTTCAGTCATGTAGGTCTATCTACACTCCTTCACAAAATCATCTAGGCTCCTCGTCTAGCCTACTGTTCGGAAACATCTTTAATCGACTATAATTCACTATACAAAAGCAAGTAGAGCAAGCGTCTTGGCATCTTTAATTTGATGCGAGGCAATCATCGCTTTAATCTCTTCCAAGTGAAAGGCTTGCGTTATAATGGCTTCATCTTCAATTTGAGGTGGTTTCTCCTCAGCAGGGAAGCAGTCTCTTGCGATAAAGAGATAAATCCGCTCATCGCAAAAGCCAGGCGCCGTATAGAGATAGCCATGCGATTGCCACTGCACACTTTGAAAGCCTGTTTCTTCCCACAGTTCACGCTTAATCGCCTGTTCAGGAGACTCTTCTGGTACATCCAACTTACCAGCGGGAAACTCCCACAAAAACTCATGGGTCGCATAGCGAAATTGACGAATCAACAAAATACGCCCATCAGGTAAAATGGGAAGCACACACGCCCCACCAGGATGCAACACAACATCTCGAATCGCAGACTTACCTTGTATGGTTTCAACGGTATCCTGCACAAAGGTAATGACTTTCCCTTCGTGAATCAGCTGACGAGAACACTGTATTTCTTTTTCTTCATAGGGTAATGGCATCGGGTATTCCTTTTTTGTAAACAAATGTTACAATTACAAGGTAAAGTGGCATTTTTTTAACGTCTCACGTTTTAATTCTTTTGTAGTAGAGGGTTTTTTAAAATTCTAGTCGCATATAGTGATAGTGTATCACAGTTATGCTTTTGAAAACTATTTAATGAAGAAATGATTAAAAACCATTGTCGTGTTTTGTGTGAATGTTAATCTCAAAAATACTTTAATTTGTATTCTTCCCTTAAAATAAAAGGATTGTACCATGGACTATTTTAATGTTTCCAATTCGTACCCTGCTTCTTTTAACCCCAAGCCATTACAAGGGACAAAAGGGGATACGTCTGTTCAAAACACGGCGATAAATCCACTAACACAGCCCACCATGCAGGATGTGGTCAGCTTTCGTTCACCTTCTCTTCAATTGATGCCTAATGTCAATCGATTTAACAATCCCCAAGAGCTTACTGGAGTAGAAAATCGACTTTTGGGTTCTTTAGATCAACTCGATGCCTTGGGGGTACAGAACTCGATTCAAAACGAAGTCCCCATAGGTTTACAAAATACCCTCCCTTTCGCCTTAGCATTTAGCGACGTTCTGGTAAATCGCTTAGAAAATCAATCGAATACCCCTTAAATAGCTTGAATCGTCTTACACTTATCGGCTCCTGAAAAGCTAGTATCTTCAGGGCAGATGGCTCCTGTATTTTCCACCAATTCATAATAATTGAAATTGTAAAGCGTAGTAGGGCAAAGACTACCACAGGCATTGACTCTAAACTCAACCCCTCTGTTTTCATTAACGATTTGTGAGCCATCCGTATTGAAAATTTGATTATTTTTTTTGATAAAAACGCTCGCTGAATTACTTGTGTTAGGGGGAGAAGCGACAATCCATTTGATGTTGGCATTGGGTGCGATGGCTTGTACCACTTGAGTCAACGCCACCTCTTTAGGGGCAACCTTTAAACGATCCGCCCCTTGAATCAGTACATTTTGAAAGATGACTAAAGAACTCTGCACCAAGCCTATATCGGCATCTTCATAGGCTCGTTGAAAGCTCACAATCGTAAACGTGATTAAAAGTGCAATGATGATAAATGAAACACCTAGTTCGATTAAAGAAAAAGCGTACGAATGCTTCACAATAGACTCCTTAGCGGATACTCATTTTTATCGTCGATTAAAGAGGTTTCTACAGAAACCTCTAAAAAAGCCCTTGAAAATAAAACGTCGTCATGTTGAGCATAGCGAAACATCTCATTATTACTGGATTAGGGAGATTCTTCACATGCGTTCAGGATGACAGAAGGGACTTTTTCAGACCTTTTTATAGTATAACGAATGGGAGTCTCATTGTGCAAGTGTATTTTTTTGGCGTTCTCGTCTCTTTTGCCAATCCAACGCCCATCCTAATCCATAACCCACAACGCCTATTACGGCACCCCATACAAACGCACGCTGTAAATATGTTTTGGGTACTTTGGTGAGCTGGGCTTTCAGACTTTCAATATAGCTTGGTACGTCCCGCACGATGCGATCAAGCTGTTCTCTTACTTCTTTGGGGTGTGTGATGACAGGAATCCCGTCGAGGCCTTCAATCCCTGATTGAATAATATGCCCTTCAGGGTTTAAAGAAACCGCATGAAGTGTTTTACCGTCAGGCAGTAAAATGTGTGCTTGTTTTGCATTATGAGAGGCATATAAGAGCTGGACGTCTTGGTTGGCATGTCGAATATCCTGCTCCTTCAAATGAAGGGGTTGATTGAGTTGCACACTTACCATATGGGTCATGTTTTGAAAATGAGGATTTTCTTGAAGGACTTGAGGAGATAGCTCCATTTCGACCCAATTTCGAATCCCTGTTACAGGCTGGTGATGAAATTGAGCCGAATGAAAGAGCGTGTGATTGTCTTGTGAAACAGGTAAAAACACATGGCGGTCGACGGCTTTTATATCGCCTTCAACCAGCTGTT
The DNA here is from genome assembly GCA_964506805.1 of uncultured Vampirovibrionales bacterium. GTDB lineage: Bacteria > Cyanobacteriota > Vampirovibrionia > Vampirovibrionales > JAJTHC01 > JAJTHC01. The sequence goes on from CAZDMD010000013.1 coordinate 24,828, forward strand.
GTTGGGGGAGTTGAGATTCATAGAGTTGTAATTCTTGATTCAGCAGTCGAAAATAGCCTGAGCCTGTTTCGTGCAAGTGAATTGTTTTTTTACCACCATGGGGGTTTTCAATGACTTGTTCTTTGTATTTATTATACGTGGCTTCTCTTAGATGCCGCCCCCCATATTGACCGTAAGAAAGCGTTAAATCGTGATGCGTGCCGTCGGCATCAATTCTTTCGTATTGCTCAGGCAGTAAAGCCGTGGTTAGACCTCCCAAGCCTGCTCCTAATGCCAGCCCTGAAACGCCCAATACAAAGGGATACGTTCGATAAAAAGGGGGTTGTTCTTTTGGTGAGACACTGCTTGGGGCAAGATTTGCCACCGCTTTGGAAGAGTCTTCTGCTAATGGGGAAGGGGGTTGAGACGTTCCTTGTCGTAAGAAAGTTGAAGGTGAAGTAAGACGCATAAGTCAAAAAAATCCTAAGTTCGGGCAATAAGGTGAGATGAAAGCCACCATTAAAGTAACATCAACATAAAATCGTCTCAAGCGAAAAAAATGCGATACTCTTCACAAATGCGTCATATTTTGGCTCATTATAACATTTTGTAACAAAATAGAAAACGTAACACAAAAAAAAATGGAACGGATTTATTGCTTTTAGATTCATTGTTGTGTGTTCTTCAATGTTTTTAAAGTATATTCAAGTTATAGAAAGAAGAAATTATGTCGTCATCCATTTCAAATGCCTCTAGTCCGTCGAATGCTTATGTGCCTTTGTCTAAAAGAGAACTTATCACCATTGTCCCCCCTAAAAATCCAGAAGAAGAATTGTTACTTGTGAAACAACTCTACAATGCTGCTTCTGTCCCTACTTTAGAAGAAAAAACCAAGGCACCCTATAAAAAAACAGTGTCTAAATATGGAGAAGTCTATTTGGATCCGAATCTTCGTGTACAAGGACCCAGCTATGTGATTAGCGAATATGGTAAAGTCTCGGTTAGACCTGCTTCTTATGAATTACCAAGTTTGTCAGACATCAAAGAACAAAACTCCCCTCCAAAAGTTATAGAGAGCGTGGTGAGTTTGATGCAGCAAGCTCGTCCTGAACAAGAAAATAACACAGGCATTACGTTTAAGCAAGAAAAAAACGGTGAAGTTGAAATCAATACCCAAAAAAATGGGTATAATATTGTATACTATATTTTACCAGACGGTAGTGTCAAGGGAGAGATGATCTCACTCACGACCTCAGACCGTTTAGGGGTATACGAAATCTTAAAACCAGGCGAACTCCCTCCCTTGCAGGAAGGACAAGTACGACCTATGGGCAAATCCTTGAATATCGAGGGTTAGCTTATACCAATTAAACGATTAAATAGCGTCTCTAGAGTTTTTTGTAGAGATGGCTAGACGAGGAGCTTAGATTATTTTGTGAACGGAGTGTAGATAGACCTACATGACTGAACCAAATAATCGTAGCGACAACGTATAGACCCTCTACAAGAAATTATGGAGACGACTATAAATGGTATTAGGGGGTATTGAGACTTATCCCAAAGTCCCATGCTGTTTTTTGTTGAAGGACATCGTGGACTCTAAAAATATCGACTGTGCCTGCGGGGTGTTCTCGTTGAATGGCATGATGTAAAAGGGCGGTGGTGGCTTCTCGTTGATGCGGGGCTAGCACACCGCTACCCGAGACCAACCGCTTCCGAGAGACCCCAAGCAAGAACGGTAATCCCCCCAATCGTGCCTTAAGATGAGGCAGTTCTTGAATCAATCTGCGGTTTTGGACTTCTGTCTTGGCAAAGCCAATGCCGACATCCACCATTAACTGCTCTCGCTTCACGCCATGACGCAACGCTTTTTCGATAGACTGCTCCAGCTCATCCCCCACCTCTTGTACGACATCGGTATAATCGCATAAGGATTCCATGCTAAAAGCATCGCCCCGACGGTGCATGAGAATCATCGAACACCCCTGCTCTGCCACCACGTCGAACATCTGCATCGTGGAGTCGTCGTCTTGAAAAGCACCACCGCTTACATCGTTGATGAGATCTACCCAGCCTGCGTCAAGCCCCCATTGTGCCACAGAGGCTTTCACGGTATCTAAACTCACTAACACCTCAGGAAACACCTTTTTAAGATCCGCCACTGCCTCACGCACCCGAGACAAGCGTTCGATTTCCGTTTGACGGGAAATAGCTTCCGCATACGGACGGCTTGATTCTGCCCCAATATCCAAATAGCTCGCCCCTGCTTGAATGGCGGTTAAAGCATGTTGATAAAAGGCTTCGGCTTCAAGTAAGCATCCCCCGTCACTGAAGGAGTCGGGGGTGATGTTGCAAATGCACATCCATTTAGGGCTATCAAGGACTTGATAGGTCGGTGGATTTAGTAGCACTGGTTTTTGCATTTTTGTAGGAGTTCATCCACTTGTTTTTTGACGGCTTGGCTTTGCTTGATGCTTTCTTTGAGTTTTTCATAACTGTAAAGCATCGTGCTATGTTGTCTCCCCAAGACTTTCCCCAATTTCGGGAAGCTCAAATCCAAGAGTTCACGACACACATAAATCGCCAACTGCCGAGCGTGAGCTACTTCTTTCGATCGACTACTGCCTTTAATCTCTTTTACCGCAACGCCCGTGAGTTGACTGACCAAATCTAAGACCACGTTTTCATCCAAGCGTTTACTATGTTGAGGCACACCAAATAAAGCCTCCACCGTTGACATACTAAAGGGCTTGTCTTCCAACATGCACACTGCCGCCAATTTATTAAAATGCCCTTCGAGTTCTCGAATGTTATGCGGAGACTGCTCCGCCAAATAGGTTAAGACTTCATCGTCCAAGTGAAAACGAAGGGTCAAGCCTTCTCGTTCCGCTTTTTTTCGTAAAATCGCCTTGCGTGCCTCTAAATCAGGGAGCTGAATATCGACAATCAAGCCCCATTCAAAACGACTCACCAAGCGTTCTTCTAGCCGTGCTAAGGCTTTAGGGGGTCTATCGCTACTTAAAATCACTTGCTTGGCGAGACCATGCAAGGCGTTAAACGTATGAAAAATCTCTTCTTGCGTCTTTTCCTTGCCTTCTAAAAACTGGATGTCATCCACGATTAAAATATCGATTTTACGGTACTTGTCTCGAAACTCATTCATTTTTTTGGTCGCAATGGATTGAATCAAGTCGTTGGTGAAGGTTTCGGTGGTAACATAACGCACCATTAAATTCGGATGATACCGTAACGCATAATGTCCAATAGCTTGAATGAGGTGCGTTTTTCCCAAGCCCACTGAACCATGAATAAAAAAGGGATTGTACGCAATACCGGGTTGTTCCGCAATGGCTAAGGCGGCGGCATGAGCAAAGTGATTAAAGGAGCCTACCACGAATTGATCAAAGGTGTATCGGGGTTGCAAGCCACTTTGGAGGGTTCGAGGTGTCCACGGTTGTGAGGTTTCGGCTTGCTTGAGTTTCGCTTCCTGATCCAAGAGGCAATCGGCCACCGCTTCGGCATTCTGAAGCGTCGAAGAGGCGGAGGCGGATGAAGGAGGGGCTTGCAATTCGGCGACTTCAAAGGTCAGCTCCACACGTTGAACACTTAAAAGGGTTTGAAAGACCTCTTGAAGGGTTTTTTGATAATGATTTTTCACATAGCCACAAGTAAAATCAGAAGAGGCGACTAACGTAACAGTAGCACTTTTTTCGCCGTCCAGCACCACTTGCGTCAACTGCAAAGGACGAATCCACGTTTGAAAACTAGGAGGGGACAATGCTTCACCGAGCAGTTGTAACGCCCCGTGCCACAAATCCGCATAAGGGCTTGACGAAGTCGTTCGTTCTTGCGGAGGCGAGGGGAAGGCTTCCTGTTCAGGCGGGGGAGATTCTTCCTGCAAAATACCTGCCAAGTGAGCGGTTTCAATCCGCACGCTACTAAGTGCCTCCTGCAAAGAACCTTGTAGAGACAAGCCTTGAGGCGGTGAACTGGATTGTTGTTGTGGGACTTTGCCACGAGAAGGACGCATTAGTTTCCCATTCTACTCACTTTGATTTAGACTCGTTAATTTCAGACTTACATTCTATAAGAAAAAACGGACGAAGCTCAAGCAAAGATTTCTTTTTTTAGCGATTGTTACAAAGACAGAAAAGACTTGTTATTTATTTATGTTGAGCATACAGTATTTAAAATAAATGTCTATTCTCACCTTGGCTCACACGCAAGAAAAGTGTTGGACATTGCCATAAACAAGTTTAATCAAGATTGGAGACAACCATTATGCAACGTACTTTAGGCGGAACAAAATTAAAAAAAGCACGTCGTTCAGGATTTTTTGCCCGTAAGGCGACTCCTGGTGGTCGTAATGTCTTGAATCGTCGTCGTGCCAAAGGTCGCCACAAGCTCGTTTCCATTTAAGGCACAGCTAGTGTTCCCTAAGCGATTTCGATTGCAAGCCTCTTGGTTTTTTAATAAAACCCTTCATCAAGGGATGCGTTATTATGCGTGTCCCTATTTTGTCATCATGGCACTGCCTCATTGGACACCTGATGCTCAAGCGAAGGCGTTAGTGTCTCCTGATTATCGTCCTCGCATCGGTTTTGTGGTGTCTAAAAAAGTGCATAAACGAGCCGTCAAACGTAACCGACTCAAACGTATCGTCCGAGAATGGATTCGCCAACAAGTGTGGCGAGACGACTCCTACAACTGGCGAGGGGTGGCATCTTTAGCGGTTATTTTTCGTCCTGATGCCGTGCGTGTATCGGAAGTAGAAGTCTTGCAGCGTGTGCAACATGCGTTTTCATCTTCACAGTTTCAACGTTTGGAGGCGTTAATCCCTCATGATTAAGCCGTTTTTAATTTTATTAGTGAAAGGGTATCAAATCGGGGTGAGTCCTTTTTTGCCGAAGCGATGTCGGTTTTATCCGAGCTGTTCGCAGTATGCGGTAGAGGTGCTGGAATCACATGGTGCTTGGAGGGGCATGTGGTTGACGGTAAAACGACTAGCGAAGTGTCATCCGTGGCATGAAGGTGGGGTGGATTTACCGCCTCCAAAATAGTGGGCGATGATTTGAATCCATTTTTTGATATGTTATAGTTATCAACATGATAAAGAAAAGGATTCGTCTCGATGCCCCCGAATGAAACTGCAAGCGAAACCGTAAAAATCTCTAGCAAGCCAGAAAACATCTTGCGTCAAAACGCCTCTAAATCAATGAATCCACTTCAACATTCCGTTTTTCACAATGGCGAACTGCCATGTGATGCTCATGTCGTCGTCGTCGGAGGGGGGATTTCCGCTCTCGTTTGTGCCTATGAACTGCGAAAAAAGGGGGTCTCTGTAATCGTTTTAGAAGCCTCCTCTCAACTGGGGGGCAACTTGCAGACGCATCAATACGGCGAATTTATGTGTGAAGCAGGGGCGAATAGCTTTCCCTCATCGTCTCGAGAATTGATGCTCTTGCTGGATGAAATTAAATTGCGTCCCTTAGCAGCGTCTCCTGCCGCCAAACACCGATACATCACGATAGGAAGCACGCTTGTAAGCGTTCCCATGGATCCCTTGAGTTTTGTGTTGTCCCCCTTGTTGAGCTTAAACGCCAAGTTGCGACTCCTGCAAGAGCCATGGATTCCTCAAAAACAAAGCGATGAAGAAGAAAGTGTGGAAGCCTTTATCACAAGGCGTATGGGGGTTCAAGTCCATTCTCGTTTGATTCAACCTTTTTTAACAGGCATTTACGCAGGGGATTCCAGCAAATTGTCGGCTCAAAGTGTTTTCCCCACACTGGTCAATTGGGAACGTGAACACGGCTCAATTATAAAAGGAGCGTTTCATTCGGCGTTCAAAAAATGGACGGCTCACTCATCGGATGCCAAATCCAAAACCAAAGCTGCCATGCAAAAAAACAAACATGCCCTGCTTAATTTTCCTGAAGGCATGGCACAATTGATTAAAGTCTTGAGCCATCATGTGGGGCATGAGGCGATTCGTCTCAATAGTGCCGTAGAACAGCTGAACTACAACCCTGATGCGATTCATGGCAAGGCGTGGCGGATTCAACTCACGCATGGCGAAAAAATCGAAGCCGATGCCGTGGTCTTGGCCACGCCTGCGTATCATGCGTCTGATTTATTGTGGCATATTGCCCCTGAGCCTGCTCGTTTACTGAGGCAAATTGAATATGCCCCGATTCAACTGGTGTACCAAGCCTTTTCCCTTAAAGATGTGCAGAAAAAACGACGTGGCTTTGGTACTTTGCGTTGCTGGGAACGCCCTAATCCGTATTCTGAAGCGTGGTTAGCCTCTTTGTGGACGTCTTCTCTCTTTCCTGAACGGTGTGCGAAAAATCACGTCTTATTGAGTCATTTTTTCGGTGGTGCTTTGCATCCGAAAGTTAAACTGTGGGATGAAGCACGCTGCATCCACGAAGCGAGCCAGCAAAGCCAGTGGTTGTTGAATTTACGCCCGAAGGCAAGTAGCGTTTTAAATGTGGTGTATCCGTATATGAAGGCGATACCACAGTATCATTTGGGGCATCAAGCCCGTATGGAAAATGTGGAAGCAGGACTTCAAGAGGCGTTTGAAGGTAGGCTTCAGTTGGCAGGGAATTATGTGAAGGGTATTAGCTTAAATGCTTGCGTGGTAACGGCTCAACGGGTTGCTCATCAGGTTTTAGAGACACTATGAATACACCCAATACACCTAAAAACACACCTCGCCAAATCAATTCCTTTGACGAGGTTAAAAAATGTTTGAGTCGTGATTTATAGTCGATTAAATATATTCCCGCACAGTGTCTATACTTTGTCGCTACGATAATTTTGTTCAGTCATGTAGGTCTATCTACACATTTTCTAAACTTTTTCACAAAATCATCTAAGCTCCTCGTCTAGTCTACTGTTCGGAAACATCTTTAATCGACTATATTTAGGGGCTGTCTTCAAAAAGCCCATAATTGTTACGCTGATGATAGGATACCCCTCTCAAAGGTAACCCTGTCAGTATATCACCTTTTTTATCACAGGGACGTTCAATTATAGATGCTTCATATCCATGAGTAAATCCGCAGAAGGCAAGGGGGAGCGTCCGCCGTTGGCACAGTAGGAGACAATCGGAGATTCAGGCGATTCAAGGTGAGGGTAATGGATTGGTAAATGCGTAATCGCCTTTCGAGGAAAGTACAAACTCCCTGATTTGGGATTTAAGGCTTCAAGCTCACGAAGACGAGGGGTAATCAACAAGGCTTCACAGGTGGCTTGAGGAGCGATTTTGAGTTGAGTTCGTAAAGCAGGGCGCTCTTTCAAACGCCTTAACTGATTCAACAAGCGAGCGGCATGAAAGGCTTCATCCAAAACAGGAGGGCTATCCAGTCGAAAAGGA
>CAZDMD010000014.1:0-30033 GCA_964506805.1 uncultured Vampirovibrionales bacterium
GCCGTAGAGGCTTCCACAATTTTAAGAGACGACAATGGTTTTTTAGTGAGAGGTCTGTCGGGATAGTCACGGTTCTGGTTTCCCACCGCTACCTCGTACAATCTTTGGAAATGGGCTTTTTCTTTTTTCGTCCAGTGAACGTCTTTACTTTGTAAGCTCGCTAAGGATTCAAATAATTTTTTATTCACTTCGTATTGGAGCGTGATTTTTTTCAATTTTTTCTTACATTGCTTCTTTAATTCTTCAAGTTTATTTAAAGCCTCTTGAGAGTTGGGCTGTAAGGGGTTCCCTTGCTTGTCCGTAAACTCGTAAGGGTTTTCTTTAATGAAGCCCGAGGGATCGGTTTCTAATAATTTGAGTTGGGTTTTAAGTTCAACGATGCCTCTATGCCCCCCTAAAACCCCTTGTTTGAATTGATCAGCAAATTGTTGACCGAGTTTTTTCGTAACCGTCCCGCCACGACTCATCACATTCGCCACAATAGACAAATCCTGCTTCGCTACCCCTTCAAAGTTACCAAACATACCGTTAATCACAATAGCAGGCAAGGCGGTTAAGTCTTTTAAGCCTTTAGGAGTCATTAAATACTTGAAAATTTCCCATTTATTGTCTTGAGGCAAATAACGTAGCACACGCAACATGTCTATCGCTGTACCAAAGCCTAGTTTGGATTGTAAAAGCGGGAAGGTAACGCCTTTGGGGATTTTGACTTCTTCGCCACGAGCGTATTTATCTAGCATCGCTTGAATATCGGCAGGCTTTAGCGTTTTACTCAAGGTGGAAGGCGTGTGCATAAACCACATCCCTGCTCCGACGACGGCTCCTGTTACGGCAAGTATCGGGGTTGCCACTTCGGCTATTACAACCCACTTCCAGGGATTAAATTCTTTTGCTGTTTTTTGTTTAGGCTGTTTAGGAGCTTTTGCCTCTTGCTTGACAAAATCATCTGGCTTAGAAGTAGGCAAAGGCGTACTAGGATTCGCCACGGCTTCAGGTGCAGTCGGGTTTGGAACTGTATTCAGTATGACATTTTTAAGAGAAGTTGCGTCGAACGAATTAGCACTCATCACAATAAAGACTCGTTTGGCTTAATGAAACTATATTACAAGCATTAAGGTTAAAAAACAAAATAAATGTGCTATTGAAAAATTTGAGAAAAGCCTCTACTCTTCTAAATTGATGGCCGCAACGGCTTGCACCTTCACATCGGGGATGAGTTCACTATACGCCAAAACCACCGTATTCGGTAGGTGTCTATCCAATAATTCAAACAACGGCAAACGAATACGAGGCGAACATAAAATCACAGGCGGACGACCATAATGCTGTTGCACCATACGGCTGGTATCACTCACCGCTTGCACTAACTGTTGCACCTGCATGGGGTTTAACAAAAACATCACCCCCAATTCCGTGCGTTGGCAGGCTTCATCTAAAACCGTTTCCCATTCATTAGAAAGCGTTGCTGCCAGTAGTTGCTTACTTTTATCCGCATGTGAAATACAAATTTGTCGCCCTAAAGAGGCACGCAAGCGTTCAGACAGCGTGTCTGATTCTCGACTAAATCGAGCATAATCGCTTAAACGTTCAAAAATAAATTGAATATCTTTAATGGAAACCCGTTCACGAATGAGATTCACAAATATCTTGCGTAAATCATTCGGGGTGAGCATATTCGGCACGAGTTCTTGAATCACGCTGGGATCACTCCCCCGCATCAACTCCATGAGTTTTAGCACATCAATTTTCGTCATTACATCATCGACGTACTTAATCACGACGCTTTGTAAGTGAGCAATAATCGCATCGGTGGATTCCACCGCCACCGTTTGCAATTGTTCAGGAATATCACTGGCTTGTAACCATACGGTGGGTACATTTAGACTGGCATCCATGCCTTGAACGGCTCGTTCAGGAATAGGAACGCCATAATTTTCAAAATAGCTTTGTAGTACCGAATAATAACCAGGGTAGACTTTGCCTATCGCCACGGAATTGCCTCGAATGGAAATGAGGTATTCATAGGGTTCAATTTCAGGGGAATCCATAATGCGGATGTTGGGCAAAATAAAACCCAGTTCATCGGTAAGGCGTGTACGTAAACCTGCAATTTTACCCAGTAATTGACCGTCTTGTTCAGGATCCGCAATCTGCAAGAGGCTTGTGCCGACTTGAACGCTAAGAACATCCACACCCATACGCTCATACATACGGTTGGGATCAATCATTTGTTGCATGTTTTCTTGCACTTCTTGCAGTTCACCCATTTGAGACTGCACATCACTCGTAATAAAGACGCTAAACGCCATACCGCCTAAAATCAAAGCAAAAACAATAAAAGGCCACCATGCTAAGCCTGTAATTGGGGATGTAATAGCAATAAAGACCAAGAACATTGCCGCAAAAATAAGACCATAGGGCTTGCCTCTAAACTGCGTGAAAAAGTCTTTCGCCAAACTATCCGAGACACTGGTGGTACGAGTAAGCGTAATTCCAATGGCAACCGACATAATCAAGGCAGGGATTTGTGAGGCGAGGCCATCCCCGATTGTTAGAATCGTGTACTTATTGACGGCTTCTGAAATGGGGAGTCCCTTCATCAAAACGCCAATGGCAATCCCCCCCACAATGTTAATAATGGTGATGATAATCGCCGCAATCGAATCCCCTTTAACAAACTTCATCGCTCCGTCCATTGATCCTAAAAGAGACATCTCCCGTTGGAGGTTTTCTCGCAATTGGCGTGCTTGATCAGGCCCAATAAAGCCTGCGTTCAAGTCGCCGTCAATCTGCATTTGCCGTCCCCCCAGCGAGTCCAAAGCGAATCTCGCACCAACTTCCGCCACACGTTCCGATCCTTTGGTGATGACCATAAAGTTCACAACGAGGATGATTAAAAAGAGAATGACCCCGACCACCATATTACCGCCCGTTACGAATTCCCCGAAGGCTTGCACCATTTCCCCCGCATGACCTTCGGCTAAAACGGCTCGAGTGGTAGCAATCCCCAGCGACAATCGAAATAAGGTAGACACCAAAATCAAAGAAGGAATGGCGGCTAAATCCAGCGGTTGCCGAACGTACAAGGACATCATTAAAAGCACAACAGATAAACTAATGTTAAAGGCAATAGACGCATCAATAAACCAGTCAGGCAAGGGAACCAGAATAATCAGAATTAAGAGTAAGACACCCAATACCAGCATAATTTCGCTGATAGGTGGAATCGCAAAGGCGTTATTTTCAGGTGCGGACGACATCATCATGGTGTTTAGGTGTTAGTCTTTGAATCAGGCAGTGATGTTCTTTCAGTGTAGCTTATTTTCAGCTCCATGTAATACCTTATTTAGTTTAGTTTTAGAATTATAGCTACTTACAACTCAACTCAAGATAGCCCGTGCCGTTTCAAAGCCAGACCTCCACGCCGATTCAATTTTCGTTCCCACACCAAAAGCGTCTCCTGCTAGCCAAAGTGGAAGGGGGTGTTGGACTTGAAAGACAGGACTTTCAAGCGGATTCTCGGCAAAGGCGTATCGCCAACGATGCAATTGCTTAACAAGAATGTCCATCTCCTTTACCTGCGTATAACGATGAATCAGGGGGAAGAGTTTTTTCCAAATGTCTTCTTCTGATGCTTCAAAACACTGCTTCGAAAAATCCGCAGAGGCATGAAGCGTCAAAGCCGTTAAAGGACTTTCTTGTTGATATTTGGACACATTACACGCCATCCAACTCAGGGGTTCTCCTTCAGGAAAGCGTAAGCCGTTTGGAAAATGAACTTTAAAATAGGGATTTTCTGTTAGAATCATCCACGCAAGCGAAGGGGCGTATCTCACCGACTCAAGCGTTTGACGCGGATGTAGCTCAAGCTCAATGCCCGACTGCTGAAATAACGCAAGCGTTTGCGGAAGGGGGGCGGTTATTATCAGTTGCTTGCATATGACAAGCGTCTCACCTACCTCATTCACCAAGCCCCACGCCTCTGGATGCACTTGCAAGCGGACAATCCGTTGTCCCAGATGAATCGGGGCGTTTAAAGCGTCTGCTAACGCTTTCGGAAGCGCAGTCATCCCCACGCTTTTTGGAATGTATCGGGGACGAGGCTGAGTATCGGGGCAATTGTCCGTCGTGTTGAGGGTGTCAAACCAAGTGCGAATCAAATCTTGCGATTCCCAACGAGAGACGGTGGCTTGAAAATCGGGCGATTGAGCCGTAAAATACTGCGTGCCATGATCCAAACGTATATTTTCGATGCGACGAGTTGCCATGCGTCCGCCGTAACCCCGCCCTTTGTCGACCAAAGCCACTTCTAAACCCTTGGCTTCCAGTTCAGCGGCAAGGGTGAGTCCTGCGATGCCTGCCCCAATAATGCCCACGTCAACCATTTTTTGATTGTTTTGTTGAGTGTCCTCTTGAACATGCTGTGGCATGGGTTAAAACTCCTTAGAGCTTTTATCAGCAAGTTGTGTGTGCAACCACTCCACAAACGGCGTACTGTCGCTGGCATGAGTATGGGCATGCACTTTAAGGATAATCCCCTTAAACACTAGCACCGTGCCTGAAAGCTGAAAGCCGTCGCCTTCTAAATGACCCACCCCATGCCCTTCAAACAAGGCAGGAATCCCTTTTTTGAAAGACGACCAGCCAAATAGCTGATTCAAGGTACCCCGCTTTAAGCCGACGCTTTTATACAGCGTCCGTTCAGGATCGCTAAAGCGAGGGCAATCTTCTAAGCCGTAATGTTCAAAAAACGCATGAGTATCTTTGGACTCTTCACTCATATGCACAAAGGCGATTTGCACATTCATCTTTTCAAGCAAGGGTAATTGCTCTTGTATCTCATGCAACATACTACGGCAAAAGGTACAGCCAATATGACGTAAAAACACCAACATCAAAGGCGTGTCTTGACTCAATTGTAAAATCGTTTCATCATCTTGACTCTTGAAATGACGAAAGGTAATGGCATGTTGACCGTGAAACAAGGCGGTATTGGCTTCATCTTGCAAACGCCACTGATGATACGCCCCTTTTAAGATGAAAGCAAAAGGAATCCACCAAATCAGATCATTCGTGATGATGTTGAAACCAAAACCCAGCGGAAAACGTTGTTCAAGCACGGCTTTTAAAAAGCCGATTGGGCCGAGTATTTTCCCCAACAAGCCCACGATGATAATCGGGAAATGCTTGTAGGGATCTATCGCAGCTAACGCATAACCCACCCCGTAAACGCCCACAATCATACCGACACATTGCCACAATTCAGGATAAAACGGCGTTTGCATCCCAAAGGCATCAAACATAAACAAGGGAAAAAAGACCGTAAAGGCTCCCCATGCCATGTTGTAGAACGCTGCTAAAATGAGCGTCAAGCGCATCCAAGGGGCGAAGGGATGTGTCCATTCAGGGGCATTCGATGGATACAGTCCGAAAATTTGTTTGAGACGTTCTTTCATGTCAAATGCAAAGCCTCTTTTACTTAGTGGATTAAATCACTTAATGCCGTTTCTAGTTTCGGGAATTGAAAGAGATAGCCGTGCGTCTCTAAGACTTCAGGGACGCATCGTTGACTGGCTAGCAAAAGGGATTCTCCCATACCGAGCAAGGCTTTTAAAGCAATAGCAGGCACTGGAAACGGCGTTGGACGCTTTAGCACACGCCCCAACGTTTTTGTAAAAGTCTCATTCGTTACAGGTTCAGGGGATACCACATTCATCACCCCTTGTAAATCCGAATGCTCCAACGCAAAGCACAAAGCCCCGAGAACATCTTGTATATGCACCCAACTCATCCACTGCGTGCCATCCCCCAGCTTGCCCCCCAAGCCGAGCTTAAAAGCGGGTAGCATGGCTTGAAAGGCTCCGCCTTGTCTCCCCAAAATCACCCCGAAACGAGCCTGCACCGTTCGAACGCCTGCATTACTCAAAAGTTCGCTTGCCTTTTCCCAGTCTTGGCAAACCTTGGCTAAAAAATCTTTGGCGTGCGGGGCTTCTTCTGCTAAAGGCAAATCATGATTGTGCATGCCGTAAATGCCAATCGCACTGGCGGAAATAAAAACTTCTGGAGGGTGTTCTAAAGCACAGAGCAGTTCGGCAAGTTGACGGGTATACAGCACCCGGGAGTCATAGATTCGCTTGCGTTTTTCAGCCGTCCACAAGCCAAAGACGCTATCGCCTGCCAAGTGAATCACGCCGTGAATTTTCCCAATCGCATCTAAACGATTCACATCCACGGCGGTGAAGTGGTACACATCCATATAAAGCGGTCTCACGTCTGCAATCAGTTTTTTGGCATTGGAAGTGGGACGCAATACCGCATAAACGTGATGCCCTTCCGCCACGAGCTTTTCACAAAGCTGACGACCCACTAAGCCTGTTGCTCCTGTGATTAAGATATTGCGTGAGCTTGTCATGGGGGATTTCTCCTTTATCTAGCGTTTTTTGGACGGTGTTTTCAAATCGGCGACAATGGCCTGCAAGGTCTCGGGGTTGTCCTCCCAAAGCAGGTTGGTAAAAAGGATAAAAAGTGTAAAAATAGGATCTATTTCTTGGACTTTATCAGAACCGTACACCGCTTCTTCTATGAGTTTAAGCACTTTTGTTCTTAAGTATTGCAAAAAGAATCGTTGCGGTGTAGGGGAATCCTCAAGTTGCAAGGCTTCCGTTGCAATTAAGGCGGGGATTTTTCGTTGCTTAGGGGTGCGAGTCAAATAGAGATATTCGGCGAGTCTTTTCTGCAAATGGGGTAAATACTCTATATTTTGAAGGGATTTATGTACGGCTCTACAGTAGGCATCAATTTCGATAATAAACTTTAAAAGTTCTGGAAAATCTTCTGCGGGAAAACTGATGACTCCTTGTTTGAGTTTTTTTTCATAAGGCTTGAAACGTTTTACACTGGCGGTATACGTTTTTTTCCATGAATTAAGCAGTACCTCTGAAAGGGCATCTAGGGCTGGAATACTGGAAAGTTCCAAAAAGGAATGCCTCAAAGCAGATTCTTTAATGAGAGAAGCGGTTTTATCTCGATACATGGGTTTTGCCAAACGCTGTAATTCTTGTAAATAATCCACAGGCGGGGCAGGGGCAATGGTATCTAATAAAGTCTTCCAAATGATGTATTCGGGTGGAATAGGCTGGTACATGTCAAAATTTTGCTTTTCGGCTTCTTGCATTTTTTGCTTAAAGTAAGCAGGCGAAATGGGGTAGTGTTTGGGCGTATCGTGAAACTGTATAAAACAACGTTTCGCTTCTGCCTCAGTCAACTGATTATTCACCACACACTGTAAAAGTCCATATTCTTCGTTGAGGAAGACCGCCATAAAACAGCGTTCACCATTTTGCCAATGAATGACCAAAAAGCAAATTTGATCCCCTTCGCCTGTAAAGGGGGTGCCGTAGGATTCGACATGCTTGACATTCTGTTGCCACTTCGTACTTAAATGAGGATACAAGCTAGCGTCGTTGGTATTTTCAGGATGAAACGCACCCGCCAATTGTAGTTTTTTGAGTGCCGCTTTGGCGACAGTGAGTTCTTTTTTGCCTACCTCTTCAGGGGCTTCATAGCGTATATATCGATTATAAATTGCCCAGCCTGCTATCGGAGTAGCGGATTCCCCCAGCATTTGCAAGCACCACAGCCGTAACTCTACCGCTTCAGGCATGGTGAGCAAGTACGGCACTAAAAAGCAGCTTAAAAATTTCAAGGGAACATTTTTCTTAAGTGCTTCAAAAATTTCAAGGGCTTCTTCGGTATCGACTTCTAAAAAGGCATCTAAGAATTCGCTAATCGCATCGGGATTATTTTCTGCCATGTTAAAGATACGTACGGCTTCTCGATCCAACATACCTGCGGGGTCTTTCATGTGTTCAAAAAAGAAGTCAGGATCTGTGTTGTCTCCCAGAGTCCGTAAAATAATATGCGTGATTTCTTTGACATCATCTGAGACATTTTTTTTAGTAACTAGCTCATACAGGGGGGCTTGCCAGTCTTTTAAGCCCCCTATTTCTAAAATTAAAGTAGAGAGTGCTTCGAGTCGATGATATTGATCTGGCGAACAATTTTCCAGTTCCTTCAATAAAAATGGTTGCCACACAGAGGCTTTTGCGGTTTTTAACAAGACTTTCCCAAGTGCTTCACGTTCAGTGCGTGAAGCACTAGAAAGAGCCTCCATACTTTGAAGGGTATCCATAAGGAGTCGTCTTAATTCCATGGGACTGGGCGTATTGGGGGACGATTTTGTTTTTGACATGGTATATAAAAGACTTTCTAATATAAACTGATAATCTGGATTTAAAAACGTAGCGTGTCTTCTGCTGAAGGAGCCTCTCAAATGAGGCGTTTAAAGACTGGCTATCGTCTTTTCAAGCTGTTTAGGTGCAAAGCCCGCCGTGGCGTATCCATTGCTAAAGATCACGACAGGGCGTTTGATAAACGTGTATTCTTTTACCATTAAGTCTAACAAATCATTTGGAGCAAGCGTTTTGTCGTGCAAGCCCCACTGACGAAACTTCATCGCACGCTTGGAAAACAAGAGGTCTTCATTGCCCACAGCTTGCACCAAACGTTGCACTTCCGCTTCACTCAAGGGTTCGGCTTTCATGTCCCGCACAAGCGTAAAACGAATGCCCTTTTCTTCTAAAAAAGTCTTGGCTTTTTGACACGTGGAACAATGGGGCAACCAGTACAGTTCGGCGGTTAGGGGCATGGGAATGATTCCTTTCATTAAGAGGATTTTATTTAAAATGGATTCCGTATGAGCGTCAACACCTTATTTTTTCTTGTCTGCTCCTGCAATTTCACTATCGAGCCGAGGAATTAACGGGCCAGTGGGCTGGATGATATGCGGAGTATCCATAGAAAAACGCAAGGTTTCCAAATGATGAAATAGCAGGGTAGGCGGTACATCTAGCCCCAACTGACGCAAAATATCCCGAGCAAGATTCGGCAAAATCGGTGCAAATAAAATCGCCACGATTCGCAAGGCTTCTAGGAGAGATCCCATAAAGGTTGCCAATCGTTGCGTTTCACCGTTTTTAAACATCGTCCACGGCTCTAGATCGTTAATCGCCCGATTCGCCTGATCGACACGCTCCAGTAGCAAACTTGCCACTTTTTGAAAGTCAAAGGCACGGTACGCCTCTTCAACTTGCGAACGTAAGGGTTCGAGGCTTTGAAGATCTTGAAAGATCGCTTCTGCTGGGTTGACGTTTAAAGGAGGCAAAGCACCGTCAAAATACTTTTTCACCATGGAAAGCGAACGATTTAAAAGATTGCCTAGATTATTCGCCAAATCCGCATTGACTTTGAGCTTAAAATCTTGAATGGAAAAATTACCGTCATTGCCAAAGGGCGTGCAAGTCAATAAATAATAACGAAGGGTGTCGGCATTGGGCAGGCTGAATTCTTGGGTCAAATCAAAAGGAGAAATCACATTGCCTAAGGATTTTGAAATTTTAGCATCTTCTAGCGTAATAAAGCCATGGGCATAAATGGTTTTAGGGAGAGGGATTTCCGCACTCATTAACATCGCAGGCCAGTAAATGGCATGAAAGCGCAAAATATCTTTGCCAATGATATGCACCGCATTGGGATGCCCTTCGGCCGTCGTCCAAAACTGATGAAAAAGCTGGTCGTCCTCTTCTAAGTAGTTCAAACCTGTGAGATAATTCGACAAGGCATCAATCCACACATAAATGACTTGCGACTCATCATTGGGGACAGGAATGCCCCACGTTACCGCTTTCACACTACGAGAAACACTAATATCTTGCAGATGCTCTAGCATATTAAGCACTTCCGCCTTGCGAAAGGGAGGCTGTACAAAATCAGGATGCGTTTCAAAATACCGAAGCAACGCTTCCTTATAATGACTTAAGCGAAAAAAGTAATTTTCTTCTAGGACAATTTCAGGGGTGCTTTTGTGAATCAAGCACCGCCCCGCTTCATCGAGGTCTCGTTCATTTAAGAAGGCTTCACAACCCGTGCAGTATCTGCCTTCATAGCTCGCTTTGTAGATGTCGCCTTTATCCAACATGCGTTGCCACAACTTGGCTACCAACGTGTAATGAGAGGCTTCTGTCGTGCGGATAAAACGGTTATAGTCCACATCGCAATGCGACCATAAATCGGTGAAGGAAGTCGCCAGCTCGTCCACAAAGGCTTTGGGAGATTTGCCATGCTTGCCTGCATTTTGTTCAACCTTAATGCCATGCTCATCTAAGCCTGTGAGGAAATAGGTGGGGATGTTCATCGCCTTAAACGCCCGAGCAATCGCATCGGTTGCCATTTTTTCGTAGGCATGTCCCAAGTGTGGCTTGCCATTCACATAATCAATGGCAGTGGTGATATAAAGGGTTTCAGCAGAGCTAGACATGGGAACTTCCTACACAACACAAAAAAAGAGACTTAACTTTGTCTATTCTAACAGAAACATGCGGTTTGCGATGTTTCTTTTTATAATGTGCCTCACTTGTACTTGATTTTTTTTTCGCTACAATGATGACATCTTTTAAAAGCGAAAAAGGTCATTCAACTCATTATGATTCTTACCTCTCCTCAACGTAAGGAAGCGTTGTTATCTGAAATTGAAACCCTCAAGCAGAATACGAATGCGGTGATTCTGGCTCACGTCTATGAACGCTTAGAAGTGCAGGAGGTTGCCGATTTTCGAGGAGATTCTCTCGGTTTAAGTCGTCAAGCCGCCGCCACGCCAGCGGAGACCATCGTCTTTTGCGGGGTGCATTTTATGGCAGAAACCGCTAAATTGTTGAGTCCTGATAAGCGAGTGTTCTTGGCGAACCCCAATGCAGGTTGCCCCATGGCAGATATGATTACCGCCGAACAACTCCAATCCTTTAAAGCCCAATATCCGCAAGTGCCTGTGGTGGCGTATGTCAATACCAGTGCGGAAGTCAAAGCCGAAAGCGATATTTGTTGCACGAGTGCCAATGTGGTGGATGTGGTACGTTCCTTAAATACGGATCGGGTGCTATTTGTCCCTGATAAGCACTTGGGGGCGTATGTACAAAGCAAAATCCCTGATGTAGAGATTATTTGTTGGGACGGCTTCTGTCCCACGCATTTACGCTTGGATTTAGAGGATTTAAAAGCGTTGAAAGCCAAGCATACGAATGCGTTGTTACTGGTGCATCCTGAATGTGATGAACCTGTCAAAGATTTAGCGGATTACATCGGTTCAACCACAGGCATTTTGGAACAAGCTAGGTTGTGTGAAGCAAACGAGTTTATTATTTGTACCGAAGATGGCGTGGCACAACGCCTGATTCAAGATTTTCCGCATAAATCGTTTTATACGCCGTCTCGTCAGCAAGCCTTATGTCCCAATATGAAGATGACACGTCTGGAAAACATCCGTAACGCCTTAATCGGCAAGGTGGAAGAAATCACGATAGATTCCCACGTCTTTGAAAAAGCACGGCTTACCATTGACAAAATGCTCGCCGTTCCCATTACGGAAACCGAAGCAGGGCAAAGTTCCGCCGCCTGTCGATGTAAATCGCCCTTGCCTGTTGCGACGGTCTAAATGGCGGGTCATGTCTC
The DNA here is from genome assembly GCA_964506805.1 of uncultured Vampirovibrionales bacterium. Classification (GTDB taxonomy): domain Bacteria; phylum Cyanobacteriota; class Vampirovibrionia; order Vampirovibrionales; family JAJTHC01; genus JAJTHC01. Next base: position 11,563 of record CAZDMD010000014.1, read on the forward strand.
ACTGAAAACGATTACGTTGGTTGAAGGCAATCCAGCGGTTTTGGAGGCCTTTGATTTAACAGGGACGATTTTGAATCAATGGCAAAAAACGCCTGAACTTGTTGAACGCACGGTGATTTTGGTGCAGAATACAGGGCAACAGAAAATCCTGCAAAACGCCTTATGTGAAGCCATTCAACAACCTCTCAATCACTTGCCTGTCTTTACCTTTAATGGATTCATTCGGCATAGTTTGCAACGGCTTTGGGTTTTTGCGGAAGCGAAATTGCAGTCCGCCTTTCCTGAAGCGAATGCGTTGACTCGTCTTTTGCCTGAAGCCGTGGGGCTTGAAGAAAGTGAACGCCTCTTTCGACTTTTGATTGAACCATTTAAAACGAAGCAAACGGAAGCCTTTGAACGCCTGAATATGGATGAGGCTTCCCTGATTCGCCAGCTGATTCGTCGTCAACGTTTGCGTGCCGAACAACGCTTGAGTCGTGAGCAAATGCACGCCTTGGATGCGACACTGAAAATCCCTGAAATCGCACTCATCCACCAGATCGAACGTGCCTTTGAACAAAGTACACTCAAAATGCGATGTTTGGATTCCACCAAGCAAATGGATGTCGTCTTAGGGCTTTTAGAAGAGCATCCTGACTATGTGGAGCATTTAGAAGCCCAAGCTGATTACTTGGTATGGACGAATGCCGATGAAAGCACCCCTGCTGAACAGCAACTGATACGCCTTTTGAGTGGATGTAGCCAGCACATGCTCATTACTTGGGATGCTGCAGGCAGTGCAAGGCGGGGTTATCTCAATGCGGATTTAACAGGAGCGATACGACTCATTGAAGACTTGAAAGGCAAGGCGGAAGAAATCATCGAACGGGTTCAAGCTCACGACACGCCAGAGGAAAACACTTATCATTTAGGCGATGCCTTATGCCACGTTTTAACCAGCCAAGATGAAAATCCGTTTGAAACGATGCGTCATATCCAGCCTAAGCCCCATTTGGTGCTACATCCGCCTCAACGTTGCTTAATGGACATGTGGGATGCCGTCTGCGCACATCTCTTGGCTCATTCTCCCGAAGACGTGGTCTTGGTCTTGCCCGAAGTGAGTAGCTTATTACTCACGCCACTCAAGCGATTTCTCCATCAGCAAAAAATTCCCTTTCAAGTGCTAAGTGGGACACAACGCCCTGTCGATACCCTTGAAGGCAAGTTGCTATTACTTTTGATTCAAGTGCTACATAGCCATGAATGGCAGTTGCCCTTGAGTCGTTTTGAATGGCGAACCGTGTTGACGGCGTATCTGCATCTGCAAGAAAGTGAAGCCCCCACGCTCGATGCTTTTTGCGATTTTATCACCCAACATGCCCTCCTTCACATCAGTCGAGGGGTAAGTCAAGGGGTCAATCAAGGCATAAGTGGAGCGAATAGTTTGCCTCGTGAAGTGCCAAGCGATTTACTGAAATATGAAGCCAGTCGAAAGCGTTATTTAGCGTTTTGTGATGCCTTGCTCGATTTACATGACGCACCCCTTGAAACGCAACTCTTGGCGGTGTCGCATCAGTGGATTTATCCGCATTTGACGGTGGAGCAACCCGATACCGCCTTACAGCTGATTATGCGGAGCTGGCAACGCCAACTCAAGATGCTTGAAAGTCTCAACGTACCACTGGTGGAAGGGAGCAAGCAATGGCTATGGCAAGCCAAGTACGGTAAAATCGCCGATACCGCCGATGCCCCTCAAGCTCTTCAAGCGGAGGCCTTACTCATTGCCACGCCTCAAAAAGTTATTGATTTTAACGTCAAGCGGCCTGTGCAGTATTGGCTCGATTCGCAAAGTCCTCGTTGGGTGAAGACGGATGAAGCACCGCTTTATCACACGGGGATTCATTCACCGCAAGGCTGGCAACGCCTCCAAGCCCAAGACGAGGTGGATACCATGAGGCTGACTGAAATTCAACGCCGAGAACGGGCAGGGCATTTGCTCCGCAAGGTGGCATTTGGGGCAAGTGAAGCGATTCATGTTTTTACGTCTGAACTCGATGCCGAAGGGCGAGAGCAATCACAACTGCAACCTTTGTTGTATCAAGCCTTAACGCAATCCTTAAGCCCTTTGACGCAATCTGCGGATTTAAACGCCATTCCCACTGCCCCTCTACGAGACGATCAATCCGCCGTATTAAAGTATCAAGCAGGAACGCTTGCCATTAGTGCCGTTCCTGGTGCAGGGAAAACCTTTGTTACGGTGGAGCTGATACTTCACCTGATTAAGCAGGGGATGCCCCCAAGTGCGATTTTGGTGCTGACGTATATGGAATCGGCGGCTCGTACCGTGATGAATCGCTTGAAGCCTAAGCTCATGCTGGCAGGGGTGCATCAACTACCCATGGTCTGTACAATTCATGCCTTAGCCTTTAAACTCTTAAGTGAATCGAATCATGCTCGACGGATCGGTTTGGAATCGACTCATTTTCGTATGGTGGATGAAACCGAACAAGTCGCCTTACTCAAGCAAGCAGGCGTGGAAGTCTTTCCCCTTGCCTCTGCTCAAAAAGATATGAAAATCGAAGACTGGCAAAATACGCTTAATCAAGTGATTCAACACGCCAAAAGCCTTGAATTGACTTGGGCGGATTTAGCCGAAGATGCCGAAAAACTAAAACATCCCGTCTTACACGCCATGGCAATGGGGATGAAGCGGTATCAACAGTTGCTCACCGAACGTAACGCCCTTGATTTTACCGATTTAATCGTCTATGCCGTGCAACTACTGGAAGCCCATGACGATATTCGTCAGCTGTATCAAGCCCAATTTCAAGTGATTATGGAAGATGAAGCCCAAGATTCGTCTCGCTTATTGCAACGATTTTTAAGCCTCTTAGGAGGCGACACGCCCAACTTGGTACGCTGTGGCGATACCAATCAATCCATTACCACCACCTTTAGTTCCGCTGAACCTGAAGTCTTTCGTCGCTTCATGCAATCCGCCGATGCCCATGTGCGGATGACCACCAGCGGACGCTGTGCCGTTGAGATTATGGCACTTGCCAATCACTGGATAAAAGTCGCCAGTGTATCAGGACAAATACTAGAAAACGCCTTTTTGCCTGTGGAGATGAAGGGACTCGACGGCGTGAATCCCACCTTGCTTGAACCGATTCATCTGCAATCCTTTCAAAGCGAAGCGGAAGAAATGGAGTCTATCCTTCACGCCATTGAACGCTTGCAAGCGAAACATCCCAACGCCACGTTTGCAGTCCTGCTCCGCTACAATCGGGATGTCTTGCGTTTTACGGAGCGTCTTTTAGAACGTGGGATTTCGGCATTTTCTCATACGGAACGCCTGCCGAATCAAGAGGTGTTTCAACTGGTAAACGCATGGCTCGGGGCTTTGTTGTATTCGGAACAGCCAGAATATCGCTTGCATTTACTGCACACCTTGCGTCAAGTCGAGGCGCATCCCTTGCACGTCTTGGCAGATGAAGACTTTGTCGCCTTACGAGACATGGTTGCCTCTTTACCGCTTTTTGCCCTTTCCGTGGCGGATGTGCAAACGCTTTCGCCTCTTTTACAACAACTCTATTACGACTGGCACGACTATCAACGCGATTTAGCCAGTCGAGATTTACCGTCTTTTCTCTTGCGTTTGGTGGAAGACCATTCCCCTACGCTTTTGGATCGGTGCAACGGGTATTTATGTGCTTTACACGCCCAGCGCATTTTAGAGCGTTACGGCTTAGGCATCACCACCACAGAAGCCCAACAGTTAAACTTGCTTGCCTCTTCTCATAGTGTTTCGCCTTTAGAGGTGGTGCATCGGCATTTTCAAGTTTTAAGCAAGAATCGTAAAAACGTACAACTCTTTACCGAAGAACTTTTGAATCCGACTACAAAAACGAATGTTCCTCACGAAATAACGCCCCCTGTCCAAGTAATGACCCTCCATAAATCCAAAGGCATGGAGTTTGATTTCGTTTGGATGCCCGCTCTGACGCAAGCCAACTTCCCTGATACGCTTGACTTGATTAAGGTGAAATCCGCCGAAGAAGCTCTCATCGGGATACAACGCTTGGCAGAACAACGAAGAAATCCCAAAGCCCCCTTGCCTCCCTTAGGGGAAGCGGTGGAAGCCTTTAAGCGTCAACATTTAGAAGAAGAGGCAAGGCTTTTGTATGTCGGATTCACCCGTGCCATGCGAGGCTTGAGTGTAAGCACCCATCATCAACACCGAAACCACTTTAACCGCTTGGTGAAAAGTCAGCCCACCTATGCCTTTCATGTGATACAAGATTTTCTTGAGGCACTCGTCAAACAAAAGGAATCAGAGGGGGCTACACCATGAAGACATCGTCTGTTCCTAAGCCAATGCAGGCCACCGCTGAAAATCCGTGGTGGGTATCGCCGAATCACCTCAAAGAATGGGACAAATGCCCCAAGCAGTTTTATTATAAAACGGTACTCGGGCAACGATGGTTGAGCAATGAACGCAATTTTGAACTCGGTAAAGCGGTACATGCCCTCATGGATTTAGAGGCGAAGGGTTTGCCTTATACTCATGTGTTGAAAACGCTTTCGCCGAATATCCAAGCCCATTTCAACGCCTTACAAGCGGATTCCATTGCCCAAGCCCCAATTGTTGCGAGTGAATACGCCTTTTATGTCCCCTTTCAAGCAACGATTTTTCCGCATGTAAAACTCACAGGACGCATCGACCGCTTGAGTATGGTTGACAATACCCTGAGCATTATTGACTGGAAAACAGGCACGGCGGTTCCGCAGGATTATCAAAATGCGTGGCAAACACGGCTTTACGCCTATGCCCTTTGGCAGATTTTAACACATCAGCCGAACTTGCTCCAAAATTTGCTTTCTTCTACCCCTGCGTGGAAGCCGTCTCACGGCTTGGCGTTTTATTATGTGGACGTTCGGCTCAATCGACAACCTAAGGTCAAGACGTATCGGGTGGCGATTGATGAAGGCTACATCCGAGAGACCGAAGCACTGGTGAGTCAGCGTCTTCACGCCATTCTTGCCGAAACACAATTCCCACTGCCCAAGGCTTGCCCCGACCCATACTGCCCTTTTTCTAAAGTCTGTGGGATTTTACCTGAAAGCACGGAACAGTTAGCACTTTTCGCTTTACCGCAAGCCTCTGTCTTAGAGAGTCGTGCCGAAGAAGAAGAGAATCCCTTGGATTTATTTTAGAAGCGAATCTCTGTGTTGACGCTAGTCTGTGTTTAACCTAGAATTAGAATACCAAGTCGAAGTGGCGGAATGGTAGACGCACACGCTTGAGGGGCGTGCGGAGTAATCTGTGGGGGTTCAAGTCCCCCCTTCGACATTTAAAGGGCTTCTTTCAGAATCAACTGTTGCAAATCTTCAGGGGTATCCACGCCAATGGGGGCTTGAGGGATGATGCCTGCGTAAATGGACATCCCCAGCTCTAAGGCTCGTAATTGTTCGAGTTGCTCCAGTTGCTCTAATCGAGACGGAGAACTTGATACAAAACGTTTTAAGGCTTCCACTTTATAGGCATAAACCCCGATGTGTCGATAATATACGTTAGAATCCGATTGACAATGACGTGCTAGCTCCAGTGGTTCCCGACTATAAGGAATAGGCAGTCGACTGAAATACAGGATTTTTTCAGATTCGGTATAAAGGGCTTTCACTCGATTTGGATTATTGAGTTCTGCTTGAGCCGCTTCTAGGGTCTCTGCAGGCTCTGTTCCAAAATAGGGCGTAATTAAAGTTACTATATCCGCTTGATGCTGAAGGCGTTGCATGGTGTGAAGCAAAATGTTTAAGTCCTTCGGTGAAATAAAAGGCTCATCCCCTTGAATGTTAATAATCCAGTCAATGCCCTGACACTCATCGTGATTCTCTACAAAACGCTGATACGCCTCCCACAGCCTATCGCTACCAGAAGGATGATCTGGGCGTGTCATCATCACGGGGGTTTGAAACGCTTCTAAGGCGGATTCAATGCGAGTATCATCTGTGGCGACAAGGTAGTGCGAGTCCTTTAAGGCACTTTCCTTAATCCGTTCCACAACCTGTTGCACCATCGGCAAACCTTGAATGTGAGCCAATGGCTTACCAGGGAAACGTGTCGAAGCGTATCGAGCGGGTACAACCGTCAAAATACGCTTTAAATCTAAAGAAAAAGAACCTGTTGTCGTAAACGCTTCATTTGTAACAAAATCTAAAGTTTCTGAGGATTCGCAACGATACCCTGCACACATCTTTTTGATTTCCTATTGTTTTGTATTAACCGAAAAGGAATCCTACATGAACCATTCACCGAGCCATGTACAAGAAACAATGCACATCCATACACTGCAGACCGATTTTAACATAAACGAAACAGAAATCCCAGCCTTCCCAAAGTTTCCCAAGAATCGACGTTATTCAGGCTTGCGACATGAAAACGGCATGTGGATTCAATGGATACCTAGCCCTGCTTTAGCCAAGTGGAAAACCAAGCCCTTAGATGCCTTGTAATTGTTTGAGAATCGATGTAGCAACTACAAAACCGTTTCAAGCCCATGATGTAAGCCAGCGTCCAATTGACGCACTTTTTTACAACATAAGGCAATGCCTTGCATGAAGCAATCTCGGTTTAAACTATCATGCCGAATCGTTAAAAGTTGTCCCATATCACCAAATAACACTTCTTGATGCGCCACCAATCCCGGCAAACGTACTGAATGAACGTGTATATTACCCGAAGAGTGTCCCCCTCTCGCTCCTGCTAGTGTCTCATGTTCAGCACTATTGCGAATGCCAAACGCTTCACGCACGGCTTGCATCATTTGAATCGTTCTTAGACTCGTACCACTCGGGGCATCGGCTTTTTGATTGTGATGCAACTCAATAATTTCCGCATGATCAAAATACTTGGATGCTTCCGCAGCAAAACGCATCATCAACACCGCTCCGATTGAAAAATTAGGGACGAGTAAGCCTGCAATGTTTTTTTCAAGCAGTTTGGCATGAATTTGAGCTTCTCCAGCTTCGGTGAGGCCTGTCGCCCCAATCACAGGGGAAATGCCGTACTCAATCATCGTCATGGCATTTTGAAACACCGTCGACGGATGAGTTAGCTCCACGCCCACCGTCGGTAAAACTCGGGCGGATTCTATGGCTTCTAATACATTGCCTCGTGCCATGAAGTCAGGGATAGAAACGGAAGGTGTGAGGTTTAATGAGGCTAACAGAAAAGAATCCTGAAATTGACGACTGGTCGCCGCCACCAACTGTAATTGCTCGTCTTCCAAGCAGGTTTTCACAAAAGGCATTCCCATTTTACCACTTGCCCCTGCAATTAAAATCTGTTCGATAGTCATCATATTTCAGTCCTTTGTTTAGTGCTTTGTTCGTTTATGGATTAAATGGAAGGCCACGGCAAGGTAGGGACAAATCCCAATACGGTTGAAACCGCTGCACCGCCTTGAAGGGTCGCAAAAGGCACACGCCCTTTCACGACCATCTGCGTGGAAGCCCCCCCGTCTAAATTCATGCCTTCGCTTGCACCAAATAACTGCAATAGCTCTGCTGTTTCTCGTAAGGTAGCCCCTTGTGGAGAGGCATCCACCACCATGAGCGTAATCATCTCATTTGGATGCACCCCAATTGCTGTTCTCGGGCGCTTCTGATTCGGCGGCAACGCCCCAAAACGTTGTGCTTCTAAGTCGATATACGGCTCTCCCCCTTGTAACAAGGTAGGGCCACCAGCGACAATCATGGTTTTATCGCTCCAATCGGGTACGGTGGAGAGCAAGACTTCTACGGAAGTCCCGAGTTCAGCAGTCGTCAACAGTTCTAAATTCGCACGACTGCCGTATAGCACCCAGTCGTTTGAGCCTTCAATTGCAAGCGTCCCTGCTGAAGAGGCTTCATGTAAGCGTCCGTTGCGTAGACGAATAGCGATATTACCTCCGCCTGCGGGTGGGCTTTGACTCCCCCACATTTGAGAATACAACGCCACTTGATTGCCATCACTTCTCGGCATATTCACAATTTCAATCGATTGCGTCCAGCGTCCCATTTTAATCAAACCCGTGAGTTCCACTTGAGCAATACTGGCTTTATTTTGAGCATCTAAACCCAACGCCACACGATTAAAAAGTGATCCATTGAGGAGTTCGCCGTCTTTTAAAACCAAGCCTAAGGGGATTTTCAAATTCGCATTAAAGAAAGACGCATTCACCCCTGCAATGCCATCATAAAGAGACAAAGTCGATTTCACCGTACGCAGTCCTCGTAGTGAATTGGGATCAGGCATCAAAGGCGTGAGTTTGACATTAGATCCACGAGGCGTCCATTCCAAGTTATGCGTTCTAAAAGTCATGCCTGCTTTCGGAACGGCGTTGTATCGTACATATTTTAGCCCCCGTGCCAGGGTTTCGCTACTTTCAACCTGCTTATAACGCTCCACCACTTCCACAATTAAGTTATTACCCGCACATTTCACTTTAGCGGTTTGTGGCACACCATGCTTGACGAACAATTGCAAACGTCCACTGGGGTTCAACTCAAAGTGATACCCCTTCAAATTCCGCTTGCTATACGTCCCGCCTGCCATCACAGGAGAAATAGGCATGTCGGCGATTTTCATTTTTAAAATACTCTGTTGATGGTGAGCTTGGTTTTCAAATGCCTCTATCTCTGCACAGGCTCCCCCTTGATTAAACGTCAGAATAATTTTTGAACTGATTTCATTTAATTCAATGCGAGGTTTGTCCACCGTAAGCATCAAAGGCAAAATCCGTGCATTGGCGATAGGCACAAGCATCGAAGTGAAAGTCAAAAGCGTATATAAAAATTTAAAACGACAAGACATAAGGCCTCTTTCCCAAATGGAGACAAACAATTAGCGGATTTTCAAAGCATTCTCTTGTTATTTTAACTTAAAGCCACTAAAATAGAAAGGATAGTAAGGATGATTTTTCCATGTCGTTTTCAAAACCCTTAATGACGTTTCTTTTTTTAATTGTGGGACTGCTGACTTATGTAGCGGTGGTGATGAGTCAACCCCACTGGCGACCCGTTTTGGTGGATGCGTATAGCCCTCCAAAATTACAATTGCCTCAAGGAGATGTTGATTTGGGCATTGTGTTGATGGATCACGTCAGTGAGCATCGAGTCCCCCTTACCAACGTGGGAGGAGGCATTTTAGTCCTCAAAGAAGTCAAAGCCTCTTGTGGATGCACGGCTGTAACACCGAAGGAAAAGACCTTGCCTCCTGGGAAGACGACCTATCTCACCGTGGGTTTAGATTCCAGCTTGAAGCTGGGGGCGATTACCAAGACCGTCGATATTTACACCAATGACGCTAAAGCACCGCATCAAGTGCTAACACTAAAGGCTCATGCCATTGCCCCTAAGCAGTCTAAAACGCATGACGGTATGCTGAAAGTGAAAGATCCGCTGGTATTATTTAAAGGAGATTGTGCCAGTTGCCATGTGGAACGAGGCATCGGTAAAATGGGAGAAGAGCTGTATTTGGCGGATTGTGGGATGTGTCATGGCTTGCAAGCAGAAGGAGCTGTTGCGCCCCAACTCAACACTATCGATATGAACAACCCGATAACTCGGCAGTATATTGAAGAGGTGATTCGCAACGGCTCAAAATTGAATCCGTCCATGCCCCCTTACGCTAAAGCCAAAGGGGGCCCACTCGATGATGCTCAAATCGAGTCGCTTATAAACTACTTGGCGTATTTATCCAGTCAACACACTCAAAAACCAGTCTCTCAATAAACAGGCTTAGTGCTACAACAGCTCATTGACGCTACTGACTTTGTCCGCCATGCGTTGTGCTTTGTCGATACGAGTCCCCAATTTAATCGTAGTCGTGATGCGTGGCACACCCTCTTCATGCAAGGCAACATGACACGCCTTCACGCATGACATTACCGCATCCCAGTCGCCTTCAATGTTCGTACCATACGCATGTAGATGATGATTCAAACCGTGTGCTTTAATGATGCGTTCGCAAGTGGCGATATAAGGCGAAACACTCACGCCTACACCCAAAGGGACAACACATAAATCGATAATGGTGTGCATAGTGAAGACTCCTTGATTTTTAATATAAATCTGAAAACGCAGAGGGATTAACAGGCATTTCTAAGGCGGCTTGAGCAATCGCCACACAGGAAGAAGACCCAATGCGAGTCGCCCCAGCCGATTGAACCGCTAGGGCATCTTCTAGGGTGCGAACCCCTCCGCTGGCTTTAATGCCTATGTGATATGCCCCTAATTCGTCTAATGTTTTACGAATAAAGGCAATTCGTTCGGGGGTCGCCCCGATGCCTTCTTTCAAAAAGCCTGTTGAGGTTTTAATGGTGTCAATATCGGCTTCAATGGCTTGTTGAATGGCAAATCGAATTTCCTCATCGCTTAATAAATCGACTTCCAAAATCAGCTTAATGGGATCATCCCCTGCTGCCATACGCAAGCCTTGCAGTTCCGTTAAGGTAAACGTGCCACCAATTTCAAAATCGGTTTTTAAAAAGGCGACGTTCAAGACCACGTCAAATTCTTCTGCTCCCGAGCCTTGAGCCGTCATAATTTCTTGGAGCTTGGTTGTTGAATTACACGCCCCAATCACAGGGCATTCCTCGTGATCCGCACGACTGACAGGGGCATCAGGGAAGCCTGCCACCGCTGCCAGTACGACATCCGTTTTGTAGCCTAACGCCTCACGAGCCACTAGCACATGTTGCGGACGTACGCAAACCGTTGCCATGCTGTATTGCTTGGCTTCTTCACAAAGTTGACGAATGCTGGCTTCTTCATCTTCACCATACGCAAATTGTAGTTTGGTGTGTTCCAGTTTACGAATGAGCTGTTGAGCAGGACTAGGGGGGGAAGACATTTTGTCAAATCCTTCTTTAGAGTTAATACCTAATTTAAGAATATAACATAAAACTCCCATTACGATAATGAGAAAAAGCACGGAGTGGGGAAACTCCGTGCATAGGGGAAAATAAATGTGTTCGTTAAACGACGCTGGGGAGCTTGTCGCTGGTATCCACCAAACCAAACTTCAAGGCATACAAAACCGCTTGGGTACGGTCATTCACTTGCAATTTTTGGAAGATATTATTAACGTGTGTTTTGACCGTGGTTTCCGAAATCACCAAACGATCCGAAATGCCTTTATAGGTAACGCCTTCCGTAAGCAGCTTGAGTACTTCTTTTTCCCGAGACGTCAACTGGCTCAATAAGGCTTGACGATGCGGATCAGGGGTAGAGGTCTTCTGCACAATGGTATGAAACTCGTCAAAAAACTTGGTGGCAATGTTGGTCGGCATGAAAATACGCCCTGCATTGATTTCTTCTAAGGCACGCATCAACTGGGTGGTAATCATAGTTTTAAGAATGTAGCCTCTTGCCCCTGCACGCATGGCTTTATAGACGGTATCAGGATCATCACTGCCTGTAAGCGTTAAAATTTTGATTTCAGGCTTTTTAACGAGTACCTGCTGAATCGCTGCTACGCCGTCTAATTCAGGCATGTTCATATCCATTAAAATAATATCGACTTCGGTGTGTCCTACACGACGCACCGCCTCATCGCCATTACTACAAATCCCAATAACTTTGTGCATGGATTGTAATTCAATCAATTGCTTAATACCTGCGGCGTGATTGGCGTTGTCATCCACGACCATAATCCGCAGAATGGGACCTTGTAATTCGGTTTGATTGAGCGTCATAAACGGCGTTCTCCTATGTTTGTAGCAATAAATAGATGAGGTAATAATAGGCAGGGGGAGTAAAAACGAAACCGCTTAAACAGATTCCAAAACGAAGACTGTCGTCGGACGCAATAAACACCCCTGATATTGCAGTACTTCTTTATGCGTTTGTTTCCCTATTCTTTGGCATCTGTCGAGTCTCTCTCAAGAGCGTTACTGTTTTCTGCGTAACGTCACCCCCATTAAGTGAAGGAGTGAGTCAACGTCGAACATACTTTAAGTATAGGAAGATTCGATGATTTTGAAAATAACCTAGCGGATTATACCCTCCGTGTGATGTAGATTGAAATGAAACCCACCTTAAAGAGGATGACATTTTAATCTACACTTTTTGAAGATGTTTTTATTCTAGCACTTGAACTCAATTTGGTGGAGAGGACTTTGAAAGTTCACCTTGTTCAGTAGGGGACTCTGTGAGATAATGAATAGCGTTTGATATATAGTGGAGTCCCAAAAATGCTAGACGATATTCTACAATTGGATTTATACGCCCCTGAACAAATTGAAGCCAAGTGGCAAGCCCAGTGGGATGCTCAAGGACTCCACCACACCGATTTAAGCGATGAGACCAAGCCCAAGTACTATGTGCTTTCTATGTTTCCCTATCCGTCAGGCAAGCTCCACATGGGGCATGTGCGAAACTATGCCATTACGGATGTCATTGCCCGATACAAAAAAATGCAAGGCTATAACGTCCTACACCCCATGGGCTGGGATAGCTTTGGCTTGCCTGCTGAAAATGCCGCCATTCAACGAGGTGTTGCCCCTAAAGGTTGGACGTTTGACAACATCGCCACCATGAAAGAAGAATTGAATTCGCTTGGACTGATGTACGATTGGAACAAGGAAATCTACACCTGCCGCAGCGACTATTATAAATGGACGCAATGGCTCTTTTTATTTTTGTATCATCGTGGGTTGGCGTATAAAAAAGAAGCCCCAGTGAATTGGGATCCTGTGGATCAAACCGTTTTGGCGAATGAACAAGTCATCGACGGCAAAAGCTGGCGAAGTGGAGCCGTCGTTGAAAAACGCAATATGAGCCAGTGGTTCTTTAAAATTACGGATTATGCTGATAAATTGCTCGACGGGATTGAAACGCTAAACGGCTGGCCTGATCGGGTGAAATCCATGCAAGCCAACTGGATTGATCGTTCGATTGGAGCAAATATCACCTTTCAGATTAAAAATCACACCGAAACCTTTACCGTCTTTACCACGCGCCCTGATACCATTTATGGGGCAACGTTTTGTACCCTTGCCCCTGAACATCCCCTCTTGCAGTCGATTGTACCACCCTCGCATCAAGAGGCGGTAAGTGCGTATCAAGCCTCTGTCAAAACGCTTTCGGATATTGAGCGTTCCTCTTTGTCTCGAGAAAAAACAGGGGTCTTTACAGGAGCGTATGCGATTAACCCTTATACGCAAGCAGAAATCCCGATTTGGGTGAGCGACTATGTCCTGATGGACTACGGCACAGGAGCGGTGATGGCAGTCCCTGCCCATGATGAGCGTGATTTCGCCTTTGCTCGACAATTTGATTTAAACGTGATTGAAGTGGTTCGTCCGAAGTCTCAAGCGGATACCGAAGCCCCTCTAGACAACGCCTATACCGATGAGGGCATTCTCGTGAATTCCGCCGAATTTACAGGCATAAGCAATACGGATGCCAAAGAAGCGATTGTTCATAAAGGGGAAACCGAAGGCTTTGCCACGAAAAAGATACAGTTTCGCTTGCGGGATTGGCTGGTCTCTCGGCAACGTTATTGGGGATCGCCGATACCCATGATTCATTGCGACGATTGCGGTGCAGTGCCAGTGCCTGAATCTGATTTACCTGTTGAACTCCCTGAAGATGTGGCGTTTACAGGAGCAGGAGGATCCCCCCTTGCCAAGCATGAAGCCTGGCTGAATGTGCCTTGCCCCAAGTGTGGCAAGCCTGCCAAGCGAGAAACCGACACCATGGATACCTTTGTCTGTTCCAGTTGGTACTATTTACGGTATTTAGATGCCCATAACGAGGACATGATTTTTGATTCAAACGTGGTGAATCGGTGGATGCCTGTCGATCAGTATGTGGGAGGCGTCGAACATGCGATTTTACATCTGTTGTACTCCCGATTCTTTACCAAAGCCTTGCACGACGGTGGACTATTAAAAACAACCGAGCCGTTTCAAAATCTATTGACGCAAGGCATGGTCTTAAAAGACGGGGCGAAGATGTCGAAATCCAAAGGCAATATCGTGTCGCCTGTGGAGATTATCCAAACCTATGGGGCGGATTCGGCTCGCTTCTTTATTTTAAGTGATTCGCCCCCTGCCGCCGATTTTGACTGGAAAGATTCCGCTGTGGAAGGGTGCTATAAGTTCTTGCGTCGGGTATGGCAAAGCATTGTAAATCATCAGACTGCTGTTGATTTTAGCTTACCACTTCCCGATTATGAATCCCTTGAAGCCGAAGCTCGTGCTTTGTATCAGCAAACCCATAAAGCCATTGCAGGCATTACGCAAGACTTGGAAGACAGCTTTCAATTCAACACCATTATGGCAAAATTGCGTGAATTCGCCAATGTACTTGCCAAGTACACGCCTGACGCTTCAGGGGATGCTGTCTTTTCTCATGCGGTAGAGAGCTACTTGAAATTATCCGCCCCGATTACGCCTCATTTCTGCGAAGAATTGTGGCATAAGCTCGGTCATACCTCAACGATTCACTTAGCCTCTTGGCCTGTGGCAGATGCTCAAGCCCTTGTGGCGGATGAGCTTACGGTGGTCTTTCAAGTCAACGGCAAATTACGAGACAAAGCCTTAGTCGTCAATAATACGCCTAAAGAAACGCTGGAAGCCTTAGCCATGGCATCCGCTTCTGTTCAAAAATTCTTAGAGGGCATGAGCATTGTGAAAGTGGTGGTCGTTCCCAATAAACTGGTGAATATCGTTGTTAAACCACAAGCCTAACGTAAAGAGGTCGTTAAGAAATTCGCCTATGCACACAAGCCCCCCTGCATCTGAAACCCAACAAGCCAACTTGTTTGAAGTATCGCAAGAGGGGCAGTCTGCCTTTCAAATACCTGCATCGCTTTCCATTGTGGGGATTTCAAAGTCAGGGCAAGCGGCGGCTCGTTTAGCGGTGGCACGAGGCGTGCGTTCAATCTTGTTAAGTGATGACAACCCCAAAGCCAGCTTAACGGATGACACGCTCGCTTCTCAACTTAAAATCGAAGTGGGGTATCACGAAGCACTGTGGCATCACGCCGAACACGTGGTTTTATCTCCAGGGATTCCGCCTCATAGTGAGTTGGTTTTTCGTTTACAGCAAGGGGGCTTTACCTTGTGGTCTGAACCTGATTGGGCATTTCTCAATCAGCCTCCACACGTTCGTTCTTGGATTACCGTTACAGGCACGAATGGCAAAAGCACGATTACAAGCCTTGTGGCTCATATCTTGAATCACTTACACCCTAGCATTCATGCGGTGGCGTGTGGCAACATTGGACTGGCGGTATCTGAGGTGATTCAATCCGCTTTAACGGACACCCAAGCCATTCAGCCTGTGGTGGAGTTAAGCTCGTATCAGTTGCATTATTCCACAACGCTAGCACCTGAAATCGGGATTTTTAGTAATCTAACGCCTGATCACCTCGCTTGGCATGGGGGACTTAACGCCTATGCGGAAGCGAAAGGCAAGCTCTTTATCGGGGATTTGGCGTGCCGATATGCGGTGATTAACCTAGATGATCCGCTGGGGATGCAGTGGGCAACGCATCGCTCGGGGTCTCATACCTTAGGGATTCACAGTAAGCCCCATGCCTTAGCAGGTTTACCTGTACCGCAATTATTTGTCAATTCACAAGGCATGATCGAATTGTTTATCCCCCCTGAACTCGCAGAGGATTTAAGACACTTGCAAGGCTTTAATGCCTTGCGTTTACCTCGTTCAGCTTACGTTGAACAAGGGGGGCATCACACGCAGAACGCCTTGCTGGGGTTGGGGGCTGTTTTATGGTATGCTTTTTGGGATGAATCCCCTTTTGCTTCAGAACACGCCCTGCCTTTGCAAGAGGCGTTTCGTTCCTTTAAAGGCTTAGCTCATCGCTTTCAGCGTTTGGATGTACCGCATCCCTTTCAAGCCATTAACGACTCGAAAGCCACGAATCCTGAAGCAGGGATGGCAGCGTTAAACGGATTAGCCCCTGACGAAAAAGCCATTTTATTAGTGGGGGGACGTGCCAAGAAAACGCCGTTACACGACTGGGCAAGGCTTGCTTCTGAAAAAGCAAGTGTGATTTACTGTTATGGTGAAGATGCTCACGATTTTGTAGAAGCCTTAAAGCGTTTCGCTTCGAGTGTGCCTAATGTTGCAACGCCTTATTTTGAAGTTGAAACGTTGGATGAAGCCGTTGCCTTGGCACTGGCGTTTCAGCAAGAGAATCCTGAAGCGGTGCTATTGCTTGCTCCTGCGTGTGCCAGCCAAGATGCGTTCACGGATTTTGAGCATCGAGGGCGGTATTTTGAAGCACTGGTACTCGAATTTTTCAAGACAAAATCACTCACATGAAAAGCACCGATATGAACACCACTCACATGACAAACACCACACGCACAAACACCCGATCAAAACCCCGTCAAGGATTATTACCACGCCTGCAAAGATTTTGGGCTGATTTTTACGCACCTTTTACGGTGGATGCTCAATTATTCACCGTTACGATGAGTCTATGTTTGTTTGGTTTGGTGGTTTTATTTAGTGCTTCTGCTGCCCTTGGGCAAGATGCTTATCAGTCCAAGTTATATTTTGTAGTTCGTCAGGCAGGCTTTATGGGTATCGGACTTTTCGTCATGTGGGTCATGGCATGGATGAAAGAGACTCGACTCAAAAAAATGATTTGGGGGGTGGCGTGGATTACGTTGGGGCTTTTAATCCTAACCCAACTGGTGGGCGATACCGCCAATGGATCGGAGCGTTGGTTACAACTCGGCCCGATTCGCTTTCAAACCTCTGAACTCGCCAAGCCTGCCATTGCCTTACTCTTGGCGGGAGCGTTCAGTCATACCAGCTTTCGACGTAAGGAATATCTCGTCAAAGCCATTATGATGTGTTTGGTGATTATTGCTTTAGTGTTTAAGCAACCGAATTTAAGTATTACGCTCTTATTAGGTTCGTGCTTAGTGAGTACGAGTTTTCTCGCAGGGTGGTCGACTTTATTCTACGCCGTTGGCTTGCCGATAGGGGGATTTGTTCTTTTTGAAAAGATCAAAAATACGCCGTATCAGTGGAGACGTATTGAGGGGTGGTTGAATCCATGGGCGGATCCGCAAGATGTAGGCTACAACATCATTCAAAGCTATTATGCCATTGTCGGCGGTGGCTTATGGGGACGGGGCTTTGGCAATTCGATTCAAAAATTATCCTATTTGCCGTTCCAGCATACCGATTTTATTTTTGCCGTCATTTGTGAAGAACTCGGTATTGTAGGGGCGGTGGGGATGTTAATGCTCTATGCGTGGTTGACGATTCGGGGCTTAAACATTGCTCGGCAGGCGGATACCCCTTTCAAGCAACTGTTGGCATTTGCCTTAACATGGCTCATCACCATGCAGGCGGTGATTAACATGAGCGTGGCGATTGGCTTATTCCCTGTAACAGGGGTAACGCTCCCCTTGATTAGCTACGGAGGCACGAGTGTCGTCATTACCCTCGCGATGATTGGAGCTTTATTTGCCTTGGCTAAACCTAATTCTAATACCAATACAGAGATTCATAGATATACAGTCAATTAAAAAAACTTTTAAACACTTTTTCTGAGACTTGAATGACGTGGAGCTTTCCTCTTTTAATCTTCTCATCTTACTCTTAAGCCTTGCCCAAAATTGCTCAATCGGGTTTAAATCAGGGCTGTAAGGTGGTAGAAAAATTATGTCAATCCCTGCTTCTGCAAAGGCTTCTTTGATTTTAGGACTCTTGTGAAAGGTCGTATTGTCCCATATCACCGTCATACCTGCTTTTATAGTCGATTAAATATAGCCAATTAAAATTATTTCCGTACAATAGAGTAATACTGTTGTATAAGGAGTATGGAGAGAGATGTATAGTCAAGATTTAAAAGAACGTGTGGTGGCTTTCGTGCAAGGAGGAGGTAGCAAATCCCAAGCGGCTCGTCAGTTTAAAGTAAGTCGTTGGTGCGTATATGAGTGGTTAAAATCCAAAAAGCCTCAAGAACGTAAGCCTTTTTACTCCAAAATTAACTTGCTTGAACTGCAAGCCCACGTTGAGACTTATCCTGATGCTTTTTTGCATGAACGTGCGTTGCATTTCGGCGTAACGGCATCCTGTATTTTTTACGCTTTGGCACGCCTAAAAATCACTCGTAAAAAAAACGATGCTCTACCAAGAACGCAATGAAGAAAAACGCAAAGCATTTAAGCAGGTGCTTGAAAAAATAGAACCTACTTCAATAGTATATGTGGATGAAAGCGGCTTTAATGCGACACTTATTCGAGAATACGGCTACACTCGAAAAGGTCAACGTCTCATGGGTGAACAGACGGGAAAACACTTCAAGCGTACTTCCATTATATAGTCGATTAAAGATGTTTCCGAACAGTAGACTAGACGAGGAGCTTAGATTATTTTGTGAAAGAGTGTAGATAGAACTACATGACTGAACAAAATCATCGTAGCGACAAAGTATAGGCACTGTACGGGAAT
>CAZDMD010000015.1:0-20757 GCA_964506805.1 uncultured Vampirovibrionales bacterium
AAAAAAGCCAAGCAATATCACCCTGATTTACACCCAGAACATGCCGAAAAATTTAAAGAACTCGCCGAAGCCTATGATGTACTCGGTGACGAAGAAAAACGTCGCCATTACGATGCACTGGGTGCCAACTGGAAGCATGGGACAAGCGGTGGAGGCGTACCTCCTCAATATCAACAGTGGGCAGGCGGACAAGCGGTTGATTTTGAAGATTTATTTGGCGGATCGGGTCGTTCTCAAGGCGGAGCGTCGGGCTTTTCAGATTTTTTTGAAGCCTTTTTTGGGGGCGGAAGAACTGCCACGTCTCAGCAGGCGTATGGCAATACCGTTGGTGCTTCACAGACACAGTCAGAAGACTTAGACATCACTCAAGCCATTACCATTAGTTTGAAAGAGGCGATTCAAGGAGGCGAGCGTGAACTTTATTCGCCACAGCTTAAGCGACACATTCCTGTTAAAATCCCCAAAGGCATTAGTACAGGTAAAAAAATTCGGATTCAAAATGCAGGGCGTGCTTCTGAGTATCAAGCTGGCGTCAAGGGGAATCTCTTGCTTTTAGTGAGCTTGGATTTGCCTAAAGGGACGCATATTGAAGGGCTAGACATTACTCAAAACTGCGATGTGCCCATCTGGAAGATGATTTTAGGGGGGACGCAAACCGTGCGTCTTCCGTCAGGGGCAAGCATCGAAATTCAGATTCCCCCTTATAGTCAAACGGGGCAAAAACTCCGTGTTCGAGGGGAAGGTCTGCCTGATTTAAAAAAGCCAGATGCCCTTCGAGGCAATCTCTATTTAAAGCTGATACCACGACTCCCCCAAGAAGGCGATCCTGATGCGTCGGCGTGGGTGAATGCCATGCAACTCTTTAAACAAAATTAGGTCGTGTTGATATTTAGTCAATCGCTTTGAAGTAACAGTATGTAACAGTTCCTTTAGAAAAACCCATTTGTGTCGAAATGCGTGTAAAGCAAGGAACGACACATGCAAAGTTTCAATAACGGACTGCCCATTCGCTTAGGGCCTTTGGTTGGGATTGATAACGACTTCAATCAAGCAGTCAAGAAAATTGATCCCAATTTACCGCCTTGGCAAAGACAAGTCAAAGTTTTTGATGCCGCCGCATTAGATTTAGGACAAAGCACCCTAAGTTACAGTTCTTTTTACGATCCCAAGCGTTTACACCGTGTCGTGGGGCGTGTGGTGGAAAATATGCAATCCACTTTCGCACTAGGTCTCATGGAACAGGTTTTTCCTGCTAAGTTGGTGAATCCGAGTCAAGGTAATTCTTTTGAGTTTTTGAATAGATCCATGTCTTTATTTGATTCGGTTCTCAATAATCCAAACGCAAGTCAAGCACTTAAAGTACCTTTACAACTTCAAAGAACGGTCAACGGTGGTGTCATTCCACTTGCTCCTGAAATCGGGGCAGAAGCCGCTCACTTTGCGGCACTTGGGAGTTTAGCCCCGTATTTTACGGCGGCCAATCCCTTCCAACCTTTTTCGGGACTCCTTTATGGCAGTGCGACACAAAATCTGGTGTCCTTTCCTTTTAATCCCGGATTGCCTAATCAAGTCGGTCAAATTACGGTGCAACCGTATTTACAAGCCGAACGAGAGGCAGTGTTTCCACTAGGTTTTGGGGCGTACCCCGTAACGCCGAATCTTCAGCCCGTGCCACCGCAATAAATAAAATTAAAATCAGTATTCAAAATACCTTTTATATCCCCAATCCCTAAGCCTTCTCTTTCCCACAACATCGGAGAAGGCCTTCTTTTTTATTGAGGGATAGTACTCAACTCTTTCAATCGAGCCAAAGGTTGTAGATCCCCCTTGTGGCTCGCAACTTCAATGCCTCGTGCCACGACGCTCTGTAATGCGTCATGTTTGCCTAAGGCATGCAAGCATGACGCCCAACCGACAAATGCCTTGCTATGCTTGGGATTCAACTCAATTGTTTTGGTGTAGGCATCAACGGCATTTGCAAAGTCTTCTAGCTCATGGTAAGCCGTCGCTAAACCATAGTGAGCCAGTGCATCATTCGGACTAAACTCAAGAGCCTGTTGAAATAAACCAATGCGTTCTTGCAACTGTTGACGACGTGCCACCCACTGAGCTTGACGCTCCGCTTCGGTTTCTTCTTCGGACTGCATCGCTTTTTTTTGAGCCATGACCTCCTGCATTTTTAAACGCATCGCCACCCGAGTGCCTTCCGCCTTCCAGTTTTCCGCCTCTTCTTTGCTCCCCAAACGCAAGGCGTAAATGGAAAGATTCGTATACGCCATCACCCAGTTCGGGTTTTCGTCAATGAGTTGCTTCAAAACGTGAATTGCTTCTTCATAGCGTTCGGCTCGCCCGAGCAACACTGCCAAGCCTTCTTGAGCCTGCCAAAAGAGAGGATACGACTCTACTAAACGACGCATCGCTTCAATACTCCCGTTTAAATCGCCTTCAACAAACTGTTGCATGACGGCATCATACAAACGTTGTGCCTTATCTTCATTCGGATTCCCCAAATTCAAAAACGGCATGAGTTCGACTTGAGCCGTAAAGATGTGCGAGCTTTGCGGTGTATGCTGTATTTTTAGGGTTTGATTCGGCTCACGAAAGGCACGGTGCAAATATGCTAAGGCATAGGTTCCCTTCTCCCACTGTACCGCATTCGCCCAACGCCCCGCTTTCACGGATTCCCCTGCGTCATTTTGCACGAAAACATCGCTTTGTGGGGTGATTAAGACGGATTGCCCTTCAAAGAAAAGCCCCATCAGGGTTTGTTTGAGTCCGCCGTAGGTGTTGACTTTCGCCACGGTTTCCTGCCCCAAGAAGCATCCTTTGGTGTAGCTTACCGCAAAGTGTTCCCACGTCGTTTCAGGGAGCATCGTTTCAAGCGTATAATCTTGACCGTAACGAGGCACACCTAAGAGGGTTTGTAATGCTCTAAAAGTCTCCAAGCTCATCCTGTGCGTTTTAGTCGTATCAGCAGTTCCCCCGATTTGCAAGACGGCGTTCTTAGCACTTTTCCCCATGAAAAAAGACGGCATTTGAAAAACGTGTTCAGGGGTTTCGCTAGGGTTGATCCAAAGTATGAGTGGGGTGGACTTGTCCTGTTCAAGTTCAAAACGCTCCATGATTTTAAATTTGAGAACTTCCTTTTCAAAGGTTTCGGCTAAGGGATTTTCGACAATCGCAAAAAAGTCTTCCTCGCCATAACGAGACAAGTGAAACAGACATTGAATCCGTGCGGTCTTATCCAAAAACGCATTCGTATGACTGTCTCCTACCGCAAGTGCCAAGACATCATTACTGGTGCGTCGTTGCAGATACGTAGCGACATCTATCCCCGTTAGACGAAAGAGCGTATAATCAGGACGCAAATGCACCACGAAAGAGGCTCTCGCTTCCAGTGCTTCAATCGTATGAGACAATGTATCCATTACGGTATTCATCACGAAGACCTCCGTTTCGCTTGACACCAAAACAAAACGTCTATTGTGCGACTTTTAAATCTTCAATCAGAGCTTGTAACTCCCCATTTTGTAACATTTCAAGGATAATATCCGTACCACCACAAAACTCGCCCTTAATAAAGACTTTAGGCAACGTAGGCCATTCGCAAAATTCATTTAAAAACAAACGCTTATCAGGATTATCTAACACATCCTGCATCACAAACGGCACGTTGAGCTGTTCAAAGGTATCACGCAGACGCATGGTAAATCCACAACGAGGCAAGTCTTTGGTGCCTTTGCTGTAAATCATAATCGGGTTTTCGGCAATTTCAGACTGTACTTCTGCATAAAAAGGGCTATTTTCTAATGCGTTCATAAGGCATACTCCTTGTACTTGAATTAACATGTTAAGCCTATCAAAGTGAGTCGTTTACGTCAAGCCTGATGTAACAGCTCTAAAAAAAGGCTTGTCATTCTAAATGGATGCTTTAAAATAAAATCACCTCAAAATGTTGTACTGTTTAATTAAATGTTAAATGTCTTCCTTT
Organism: uncultured Vampirovibrionales bacterium; assembly: GCA_964506805.1. Lineage (GTDB taxonomy): Bacteria > Cyanobacteriota > Vampirovibrionia > Vampirovibrionales > JAJTHC01 > JAJTHC01. The sequence goes on from CAZDMD010000015.1 coordinate 3,992, forward strand.
GCGTTTACAAGTCGTTTAGATTGTCCCTATCTGGTCGGCGGTGTCCCTGTAAACAATGGCAAAAGAGTGATGTTTAAACAAGATAGAATTTAGGAATGTGAATTTCAATGGCAAATAGTAAATCTTCTCGTAAACGTGTGGATGTCAATGAGCGTAACCGCTTGCGTAATAGTGCCTATAAGGCGTCTGTGCGTACGTCCATTAAAAAAGTACAAGCACTGGTTTCGGCGAATGCAGCGGCTGAAGACGTGCAAACGGCGTTTCAACTGGCTCAAAGCCTGATTGATCGTGCGGTTTCTAAAAAATTGTACAAGCCCAACAAAGGGGCGAGAGATAAATCTCGTTTAATGGGCTTTATTGAACGCCACAATCAAGCCGTTTAGCGTGAAACTTTCTGCTTTTAAATAAAGAGCCGTCTTTATTAAAGACGGCTCTTTATGTTACGTCTTTGGTCGAAGGGTTGACAACACCACGCTATAATGTATAGTCGTCTCCAGAGTTTTTTGTAGAGATGGCTAGACGAGGTGCCTAGATTATTTTGTTCAGTCATGTAGGTCTCTCTACACGCCTGCACAAAATAATCTAATACCCTTTAATCGACTATACATCAGCGTTTCCACGAATAGGCGTCCCAATCCCGTTTAGGTTCATCCGCAGGATACACCCCATTGAGACGCTCAAACACAGGCATTACATCATCTCTCTCTTGATAGCGATTCAACTGGTATAAGTCAAACACATAACGCTTTTGTCCATGAGCATCTTCTTTGGCTTGAATTAAGCCCCACATAATCAATTCGTTCAACCGCTTTTTAAAACGTTCCACGTCTCGCTTATGCAAATACGGCTTAAACTCTTGAGACGAATACCCCGATTGCTCTCGTTCGTGCATCGTATCATCAATGGCTTTTACATACAACAACTCACACAACTGCCACGTTAATTTGTCCCATTCTTCGCTTGACAGTCGAGGTAAACTCACGGTGTGTTCATCCAATTTAATCCAACAAGGTTAAATCCATCTGAAGTAAATCAGGGTGTTTAATAATGTGTTGTAGTTTCGCAAAGGTACTAATGGTGGAAACGCTAGTGCCGTTGACTTTCACCGCAGGCACGGAAATAGATTCTAATTCAGATTGCAAGGTCAACGCACCTGCTTCACTCCGACTGGTCAGCTGGATCTGGATTCGACGATAGGTAATGGCGTTTAAATCGTCTTTCAGACTTAAAAAGACATCCCAACTTTTTCGCGTAAAGCGAGCGGTACTCTGCATCAAAGCATCGACGTTTTTGGGTTTGGGATCAAAGACGACCGCTTCTACCGCTTCAATCGATTCAGTGCTTTCTACCATTTTTTCTTCAGTTGTCATAAAGAGGCATCCTTATTCACAATCTATAAGTCTTTTTTATATTATAGCAGGAAAATCAATTTCTGACGTATGATAGAAAAGGATTCTAAACCCAAGCAATAAAGGCAACCCTTATGGCAAAAGTTAAACGAAAGTACACCTGTCATCACTGCGGATACGACTCCCCTGTGCATTTGGGGCGTTGTCCGAATTGTCAAGCGTGGAATAGTTTTGATGAAGTGCTGGAATCCCCTACGGTTCATACGAATCTACCCGCCTATGCGAACTTGAGCCTTGAAAGTGAGGCGGCATGGAGTGGTAACATCCCTCTCTCCTCCCATCATACCTCAGAGCGAGACGCCTTAGAGCAACTGCTTCACTTGGGAGAAGCCTCGCCTGTTCTGCCTCTTTCACAAGTCAACATGGCAAGTTCACCTCGATTTTCAACCGCTATGCCTGAACTGGATCGGGTACTTGGCGGTGGGCTACTGCAAGGGGCTTACATCTTGGTGGGGGGCGATCCCGGTATTGGGAAATCGACGTTGATGATTCAAGCGGCGGCGAATTTGGCTCATGCAGGAAAAAAGGTGATTTATGTAACAGGTGAAGAGTCGGGTGTGCAAGTGAAGCATCGGGCGGAACGCTTACAGTTGCAAGGGGCAGACGATATTTTACTGCTCCCTGAAGTGAAAGTTCAGAATATCTTACAAAGTGTGTTAAAAGAAAAGCCCGATGTGTTGATTGTCGACTCCATTCAATCGCTCATGGATGTGAACGTCTCAGGCACTCCCGGAGCGAACAATCAAATCAAAGCCTGTGCGAATGCCCTCATGCAGGTGGCGAAAGGCTTGAACATCACCACGTTTTTGATTGGGCATGTTACAAAAGACGGTCAACTTTCAGGGCCTAAACTCTTGGAACATATGGTGGATGCCGTTTTGTATTTTGAGGGGGAACGCTACAAAGATTTACGGCTCTTGCGGTCGGTGAAAAATCGATTTGGGTCGACTCAAGAGATGGGCGTGTTTGAAATGCAAGAAAACGGCTTGAAGGATGTCTTGAATCCTTCAGAAGTGTTTTTATCCGATGCCGCCCTCCACCCTGTACCAGGATGCGTTACCGTCTGCGGGCTAGAAGGCAGTCGTCCTCTTTTGATCGAACTACAAGCCCTTGCTGGGCAAAGCGTTTATGCGTCGCCTCGTCGGGTGGTGAACGGGGTGGAAACCACTCGTTTGCATCAAGTCATTGCGGTGTTAGAACGCCGAGTGGGCTTGAGTTTTGCGGATTTAGATCTTTACATCAACGTCGTTGGGGGGATTAAAATTGATGAACCTGCGGTGGATTTAGGGATGGCGTTAGCATTGGTTACCAGTCTTCGAGACATTAGCGTGAAATCAGGCACGGTGTTAATGGGGGAAATTGGACTCACTGGCGAAATCCGTAGCGTAAGACGTTGGCGTGAACGCCTTATGGAAGCGGTGAAAATCGGATTTACACGGATTGTCTTGCCTGTGCCTCAAGGGCGAAGTAAATCGGTGGATGTAGAAGCCCTCAAAAAAGAACTACCCTTGGGATGCGAACTCCACTTTGTACGAAACATTCGAGAAGCGATTAGCGTATGCCTAGAGGGATAACGATTGTTTTTATAATAAATGTAAATAATTGTTAAGTACTTGCCCCTTTTTTAAGTTTTAAGGTATTATAATGAGTACGTTGAAATTGATGATTTTGAGTTTAATCTTTAGGTTAATGTTTAACGTGAAAAAATCCTCTATTCTGATGATATGAATTAACGCTTTCATCTAAATTTTAAAATTTAGTGTAGAATGAGTTTGATTCTGTTGAAAGAGAGACTTCCCTTAAACTAACACTGCGGAGAACTATCAAAATGGTAGATTTAATTCAAGCATCTCGCTTAAGTACTCAAACTTCTTCGTCTTCTCGAACAGTTACAAAGCCAGAAGAATTAGCTGTTCCAATAGTGGCAGGTTCTGTGAAGGAAGCTCGCTTTCCTGAAGAGGTTTCTATTTCAGAAGAAGCAAAATACAAGTTTAGCCATGAGTTAGATGCTTTAAAGTTTGTGAGACGTATTCAAGCTCAACCTGAAACAAATACCCCTAATAGTCGTTTAGCGGAATTAAAGGAACGTTTTAAAACCCCCGAAGGTATTGCACAATATTTGAATTCCGTTGATAATGAAGCCATTGCTAAAACAATGCTCGAAAATCAAGTTTTATAAGTTTACCTTAGAGAGAAAAGCCAGAACCCTGTGATACTTCGGTAACACAGGGGTTTTTTTTATCCTTATTTAGATCAATTTTTTATCCTTGTTTAAATCAAATCCGCCACTTGGTAATGACTAAGTGGCGGATTTTTGTCAATCGGTTTCGGATTTATCCGCTACACGCAATGCAATCATCAGGATTGTCTAAGGAACAAGCGATGTCTTGCTCTCGTTGTTCTTGCAAGAGGGATTTATCCACCGTAAACTTAATGGCTTCTACGGCAGCATTAGAACGCAGATAGTACATGCCCGTCTTTAAGCCTGCCTTCCACGCATAGAAGTGCATACTCGCCATTTTCGCAAAGTTCGGATTCGCCAAGTGGATGTTAAGACTCTGACTTTGACAAATAAAAGGCCCTCGATCCGCCGCCATATCGATGATGTCTCGTTGACTCACTTCCCAAACGGTTTTGTACATCTCTTTAATATCGTCAGGTATGTTAGGAATCGATTGAATCGAGCCGTTGGAAGAAATAATGCGTTGACGCATCCGTTCATCCCACAAGCCCAGTGCGATTAAATCTCTCACCAAATACTTGTTGATAATGGTAAACTCGCCTGAAAGCACTCGTCTGGTATAAATGTTGCTGGTATAGGGTTCAAAACATTCGTTATTCCCTAAAATTTGAGACGTGGAAGCCGTCGGCATCGGGGCAAGCAATAGACTGTTTCGTATGCCATATTGCTGGACGTCCGCTTTCAACGCATCCCAGTCATAACGAGCATTCGTGGGATTAACGTCCCATAAATCAAATTGCAAGATGCCTTGACTCGCAGGCGAGCCTGCAAAGGTTTGATACGCCCCTTGTTCTTTGGCGAGTTCCATCGAGGCTTCTACCGATCCGTGATAAATCGTTTCAAAAATATCACGATTCAACTGCTTGGCTTCAGGGCTATCAAACGCCAGCTTCATCTGTAAGAAGGTGTCCGCCAAGCCTTGTACGCCAATGCCAATCGGACGATGTCTCAAGTTGGAATTGGCTGTCTCGGGTAAGGGATAGTAGTTAATATCAATAATTTTATTGAGGTTGCGTGTTAGTACTTTGGCAATATGATGCAAACGCTCAAAATCAAACTTACCTAGTGCCACAAAGCGACTTAAGGCAATGCTTGCCAAATTACACACCGCTATTTCATCTTTCGCCGTGTATTCAATAATTTCGGTACACAGGTTAGACGACTTAATCGTACCTAAGTTTTTTTGATTACTTTTTTCGTTGCAGGCATCCTTATACAACATATAAGGGGTGCCTGTTTCAATCTGAGACTCTAAAACCGCAAACCACAATTCACGAGCCTTCACCACTCGACGAGGCTTATCCGAGGCTTCATAGCCTTCATACAAGCTACGGAAGGCATCGCCATACACATCGGCAAGTCCAGGAGCTTCATTCGGGCAGAACAACGCCCAATCTCCGTCGGATTCGACTCGCTCCATAAATAAGTCAGGAATCCATAAAGCAAGGAACAAATCTCTGGCTCTAAACTCTTCTTTGCCGTGATTTTTACGCAGATCTAAGAACTCAAAAATATCGGCATGCCACGGTTCAATGTAAACGGCAAAAGCACCTTTACGCTTATTGCCCCCTTGATCCACATAGCGAGCAGTGTCGTTAAACACACGGAGCATCGGCACAATACCGTTAGAGGTTCCGTTCGTGCCACGAATGTAACTCCCTTTGGCACGGATGTTATGGATGTGTAAACCCACGCCTCCTGCATTTTTAGAGATTAACGCAGTTTGCTTGAGGGTATCGTAAATACCAGAGATACTATCATCCTGCATGCCCAATAGGAAGCAAGAAGAGAGTTGAGGGGTGGGTGTACCTGCATTAAACAAGGTAGGCGACGCATGGGTAAACCACTTTTCGGACATCAAATTATACGTTTCAATCGCAGCGTCTAAATCGCCACAGTGAATCCCAACGGAAACACGCATCCACATGTGTTGAGGACGCTCGACTACTTGCCCGTATAAACGCAAGAGGTAGGAACGCTCTAGGGTTTTAAAGCCAAAGTAGTCAAATAAGTAATCTCGTTCATAACGAATGGTCGCATCCAAACGCTGGGCGTTTTCTTGAATAAACTGATAGACGGCATCACTGATTAAGCCTGCGGGTTGTTCGCTTTTGGGATCAATATACTCGTATAAATCTTTCGCAACCGCACTAAAAGAGGCTTTCGTTTTTTTGTGTAGATTAGAGACCGCTACACGAGCGGCTAAATTCGCATAATCAGGGTGAAGCGAGGTCATGCTGGCTGCGGTTTCGGCGGCGAGTTGATCCAACTGCTCCGTGGTAACGCCGTCGTAAATGCCATCTACAACACGTTTTGCCACTTCAATCGGTTCAATATAGCGATGATCCAAATCAAAACACAGGGAATTGATACGGTCTAAAATTTCATCAAAACGAACTTCAACACGTTGCCCGTTTCGTTTAATAACGTGCATATAGGTGTCTCCTCACGACTATTTTCTGATGCTAGGCTGTGGACAATACAATGGGGGAAAGCCGAGCTTTAAAATGTATGACTCTAGTTTACGAGAATCCCTAATCAAAATGCAAGTAAAGTTCCATGTAACAGTTCATTGACTTTTTTAGGTTTGTTGCTTTTATTAAGATTTACAGATTGATTATAGTCGTTTTCATAGTTTTTTGTAGAGCGTCAAACTATGAAAACGACTATAAAACTAAAGCGACTTGTTGGGTAGTATCTTTAAACGACGCTCAGGCTCTGCCCCGATGGAGATAGACACCAAGTTGAATTTTTCCACATGGTCATGCTGAAGCCGTCGAATATACGAACGTCGAGGCTCCAGTTCAAAGGATTGATTCGTATTAAGTACCGCTTGAATCCCGGCTTCGGCTTCGCTAATAGCGGTTTCAATTTCATCGCTATGCAAATATTCGGTTTCAGTGCCTGATTTCACCCACGCCAGCGGACTAAACGCTTCACCTGTATTGAGGGATACTTGCTCTAAAATAGAACGCCCCAGTTCCATGGACTCTAAGGCCTCTCTCAAGGTGCGTTGAATTTGAGGCATGGTATTGGTTTTGGTGTAAAAACAAGGCACTTCAAAATCAGAAGCCATTCGCAAGACTTTGGCTCCAGGGCGAGCGTGTCCCCTTAAAGCCAGCACCGCATGGGCTTCGTGCATTTGCGTAGTCAGATGAATCAAGTGTTGCAGATTCAAACGCTCTAAAATACGTTCCACAAAACTTTTGGGAACGGCATACAAAAACAAGTTAAAGGCTTGATGATTGTGTTGCTGAATAGGCTTTTGAAGGGGTAGGGCATCCTGCGGTGCAGAGGCAATGACGCTCAACTCAGGGTTTAAGGGATCCATGAGCTGTTTAACCGCCGTGCTTAAAATTTTGACGCTACCATCTTCGGCGGTTTTGCGAATTTCAGGATTCACAGCAAAGCCTCGCAACATGTCATCCACGGTTTTACCCACGTCTAAATAAACGGCGAAGGTGTTTTTGTCTCGCAATTCAATCGCCACATCAAAAGTCGGGGATTTTTCACGTTCTAAAATGGTTTTTTGAGAGGCACGTCGCCTTGCTTCTTCATCCCCTAAGGTAACACTTTGAATGCCTCCAATCAAATCGCTTAAAACAGGATTTTTAATGAGGTTTTCTAACTTAACGCCATGTGCGGTGGCAATGAGGCTCACGCCTCGCTCAGCAATGGTACGAGCGGCTTGGGCTTCCGCTTCTGTACCGATTTCATCAATCACAATCACTTCAGGCATGTGATTCTCCACCGCTTCAATCATAATGCGTTCTTGCTCTAAGGGGGTGCGTACCTGCATGCGTCTAGCACGCCCCACGACAGGATGCGGAATATCCCCATCCCCTGCAATTTCGTTAGACGTATCCACAATCACGACGCGCTTGAGGTGTTCATTGGCAATGACTTTCGCAATTTCTCGGAGCTTGGTGGTTTTCCCGACACCTGGTCTGCCCAATAATAAAATGCTTTTACCACTGGCAACAATATCTGCAATAGAATCAATCGTGCCAAGCAAGACACGCCCGACACGACACGTCAAACCCACGACAGTGCCTTGTCGGTTGCGAATAGCACTAATACGATGCAAGGTACGGGTAATGCCTGAACGATTGTCATCTGAAAAAGGGCTAATTTGAGAGAGAATGCTCTCTAAATCGGCTTGAGAAACGGGAGTCTCTGCCACTTCTCGAAAGGATCCGTCGAGCAAGCGAATTTCAGCAGGTCGTCCTAAATCTAGCACAATCTCAACCAAGTGTTCTAGCTCATCGGGGCGAACAGCGTTTTGTATCGCCGCTGGCATTACCTCTAATAATAAGCGGATTTCAGCCCCATGAGATTCAGCGTATTGAGTCAAAATATCATCCCTCTCTTTGTGTTTGACTTGTTCTGTCGTTCCTTCATTATAGCGAATTTTTATAGAATAGGGAGGGGGGGTTAGAGAGACTTCTATTCCGCTAAACTGCACTACGATACTGCAAGGCTTCCGCAATATGGGGTACTTCAATGGCTTCACTTTCGGCTAAATCGGCAATCGTACGAGCCAAACGCAACATGCGGTCATACCCTCGGGCGGAAAGATTGAGTCGTTCAATCGCTTTACGCATGACCTGTTGCCCTTCTTCGCTCAAGGTGCAAAACGCCTTAACTTGAGCAGGTGCCATTTCCGCATTACATTTTAAGTGAGGCACGCCAAAATCATGGAATCGTTTGATTTGACGACCTCGTGCTTGAATGATACGTTCTTTAATCGTCGCACTTTTTTCGACGGCAAGGGTATCAGAAACAGTGGTATTAGAGGCTTGACCAAAGAGCAATTCTTCCGTGTTGAGTCGCCTCACGGTGAGTTGCACATCAATACGATCCAACAATGGCCCTGAAAGGCGAGAACGATACCGCTCCACACTGGCAGGACTACAGGAACAACGATTGCCCTCATCGCCATGATACCCACAGGGGCAAGGATTCATCGCTGCGAGTAACATAAAACGAGCAGGAAAAGTATAGGCTTGCTTGGCTCGGCTAATGGTGATTTCCGCATTTTCCAACGGTTGACGCAACACTTCCAAAACAGGGCGTGGAAATTCGACCAGCTCATCCAAGAATAAAACCCCTCGATGAGCTAGCGTGATTTCACCTGATCGGGGATTGCTGCCACCGCCACATAGCCCTGCCATTGAAGCCGAATGATGCGGACTGCGAAAGGGACGCTGTACAATCACGCCCTCGTCTTCAGGCAATAGGCCTGAAACGCTATAAATACGACTCACCTCTAAAATTTCGTCCATATCCATAGGCGGTAAAATGCTCATTAAGGCTTTGGCAAGCAACGATTTCCCACTCCCAGGAGGCCCCGACAGCAAGATGTTATGCCCCCCTGCAACCGCCACTTCTAAGGCACGTTTGGCTTGCACTTGCCCTTTTACATCGGCAAAATCAACCATGGGGAGAGCCTCTGTTTTGGCTTGAGACAAACGGGCAATCAACGCATGATGATCCACCACTTGCAAAAAGACGGAAGGGGTTTCAATCCATGTGGGTAGTTCTTTTAAGTTATGCAAAGCGTAAATATCAATGCCTTCCACGAGGCTCGCTTCTTTGGCATTTTCAGGACTCAACACAATGCCGTTTAAGCCCAGTTCCTTCGCTAAAAGTGCCACGGCTAACGCCCCTTGAGCAGGACGAATCCGCCCTTCTAAGGACAATTCCCCAAAAAATAGCACCTCTTGCACCAAAGGCGTTGCCACTAGCTCTCCACTAGCCAGCAGAATCCCTGTCGCAAGAGGTAAATCAAAGCCAGTGCCTTCCTTTCGCAAGGAAGCAGGGGCGAGATTAACCGTTAAACGCTTTTGCGGAAATTGAAACTCACTGTTGCGAATGGCGGCACGCAAACGATCTCGACTTTCATTGACCATGGTATCAGGCAAGCCCACAATCCTACATTCAGGCATGCCACCGCCCAAATCAAATTCAGCCGTTACCAGTTGAGCATCAATCCCACAAATGGCGGCACTTTTCACATGAACAATCATCTTCGCCTCAGCCCTCGCATCCGTTTGACATTTTCTACATCACGACAATAATGACGCCTTTTCCGCTTCGTTTTTCTCCAGATTTCGGCGTTGTTGTTGGATGATTTCATATGCCAAAACCGCTGTTGCTGTAGAGACATTGAGAGAATCCACTTGCCCAAACATGGGAATGTTGACTCTAAAGTCGCAGTGTTTGGCTAAAGACGGACGCACGCCCTTATCTTCGCTTCCCACCACCAAGACAATCGGCACATCATATTGTACGGCTTGATAATGTTGCACGCCGTGAGCCTCTTCATTTTTTGTTTTATCTTTATTTTCACCTTTGTTTTCACACAAGGTCGCAACCGTCCAATAGCCCGCTTCTTTGAGTTCATGTAAGGCATTACCTAGATTCGTTACTTGAGCAATCGGGACATATTGATCCGCCCCCACCGCCGTTTTAGAGGCTAAAGGCGATAAGCCCCCACTACGATGCTTAGGCAGTAGTACCCCACACGCCCCAACGGCATCCGCCACACGCAAAATGGCTCCGATGTTTCGGGCATCAGTAACTTCATCTAGGGCAATAATCAGTTGCGTCGAATAGCTTTGAGCGTTTGTAATGAGTTCGGAAAGTTCCAAAAGCGGTTGAGCCGTTACCATGACCGCCACCCCTTGTGCCGAAGCAGGGTGATAGGCTTCATCCTCTTCGCCGAAGGTTTCGGCATGGTATTTCACGATGTTATCAATTTTTTGACGAGGCACTTGAATCCAGCGAATGCCATTGCCTTCACAAAGCGAAATAATTTTATCTAAACGCTTGTCTCGTCCCGCACTTTCCGCCACAAACAGTTTTTGTACCCGTTTGGGGTTTTGTTCTAACAATTCTAAAACCGCATGACGACCAAATAAATAATGAGCCCCCTCAATCTCTGAAAAATCAGGCGTTGCCACTTCTACACGTGCCTTGGGAGGACGTGATTGCGACGATTTTTCTCCCTTAGCAAAGGCACTATAACGAGGACGCTCCCCTGTTTTAGGGGTGGAAGGGGTGTTACTTCGTCTTGGGGCATGCCGAGGTGTTTCGGCAGGGAAGTCCGAGCGAGAGCTTTTATGGCGTGAAGAAGTGGGGCGTTTGTTCATGGGACATCCTTTGTATTTGTCAGTATTTCTCTAGCATATCCTAAACACAGACCTATGTCTTCGGTGTGCAATATATATTTACGATAAATCTTCAAGCCAAAGCAATTTAAAGAAATTAGGCGTTTCTTCCGCTCCCACAGGAGTGGCATGCACTTCGCCCTTATAATGTAGATAGCGTCCTGAAGGGGGAGTAATATAGGCGATTTGCCGTTCACCCGTAGGGGTACCATGTAGCATTCCAAATCCTGTTCGTGGAATAATAAGGGGTAATTCACCCAGATGAATACGAGAAGACTGAGACCATTGTTGAGCGAGTTGTTCTGTACGAGTCATATGCGTTTCTTGTACATTGGGGAGTTCCACATGAGAGCCTGCCCCGAGAGTAAATTGCTTTATTTTTCGTTGAAACGGTTGAATAGTATTTACAGGTATTTTTGTAACGGCGGCTTGATGATCATGCCCATTTATCCAGGTACGAATGTCATATTGAGCACCCAACAATTCGGAGAAAGTGTCACAACGTGCGGACAAATAGTCTTGATTCGCTTCTACGGGATTACTTGGAATCAGCGGGAAATGTTTAATCATAATACGATGTCGATTGGGGTTGTCTTGGGTGCTTTGGGCGAGTGCTTGTTTCATGAGTTCCCATTGTATTGCAAACTCTTTTTTGTATTTTTCTGAAAAATGAGTCGTATGATGTTTGGCATCTAGTCGTCGTGCTTCAGAACTCGACATAATCGATTCATCAAAGAAGTAAAGTTCCGTTGCGTTGTCGCCTTCACCTACAATCACTCGATAGTAAGGCGGTAAATTCAAATACCGATTCATCAATTCACCATGCCCAAGTTCGCTATCATTATTACCAATAGCACTAAAGACTGGAATTTTATGTTGGAAGAAATGTGCCATGGGATGCCCGATATTCGTATACAAAAGACGCGGATCACCGCTTTGGAAAATAGAGTTATGCTTATTAAGTTCATTAGGAGGATATAGCTCATCTCCGAGCTTAATGACGGCATCAATCGGTTGATTTTTAGTTTTAGCGAGTTGTACAGCACCGTCGACATTGAATTGATACGTTGCATTCGGATAACCTGTATCTCCTAAAATCAGCAAATTATAAGAACCGTCTGGCGATTTAGGCTTAATGTGATACGTTACAAAAGGATGCTTGACGAGTTTTCCATTGAGATTAATTTCAAGCATTTCAACCGTTTTGATTTTGTCGAGATAGCGTTGGTATCGTGGGAGAATTGGATCCAACACATAATGGAAGTTTATTTGTAACCCTCGCAAGGTTCCCATAATCCAGCTACGCAGTTTGACGCCCAAGCCAATCACCCAAAACTTAAAGGTTTCAAGAGCCGTCTTCCACGTGGGTTTTGTGGCATAGTTCATGGCTTGAGCGGCTTCTTTCATGCCTTTCTGATAGGCTTGCCATGCAGGGGATTGAGACAGTTTTTCGATTTGCTTCTCAATGGTAGGAATCATCGGCAGATGCCCACTGCGTTGCGTCTGATTCAGACTCAACGCAGGGCGATAAAGGCTTAACGTTGATTGTGGCAAAGCAGAAACAGGTTTCATAAAATGGATGAAAACTCATTGAGGTTTAGAGAAAAATGGATACAAAAATAAACATGATGATAGTAACACAAAGTCTTGAAAATAAAAAGAGTTGCTTTTCTCTGTCAACGCTTTATGTTAAACTTTCAAAGTTGTGTCCTTACAACATTTTTTAGTAGAAGATGGAGATTCTAAACATGGTGAATGAAGTACGTGCCAGTCATTTATTGGTGGATACCGAAGAGCAAGCCTTGAACTTACGAGAGGAAATCGTCAATGGTAAAGCCTTTGAAGAAGTGGCAAAATCCGTTTCTAAATGCCCTTCGGGTCGTAATGGGGGTGATTTAGGCTTTTTTGGTCGTGGACGCATGGTGCCTGAGTTTGATCAAGCTGCGTTTAATCAACCTGTTGGTGAAATCAGCGAACCGATTAAGACCCAGTTCGGCTATCACTTATTAGTTGTTACGGAAACCCGATAGTTATATTAGGGGGAGGTTAAGACAAACGTCCCCTTCCCTATTTGTTAGGGCAAGGAGAATTCAAACCATGCGTCATTCGCACCCTTTTAAAAATGTCATTGTCGTAGGCGCTCAATGGGGAGATGAAGGCAAGGCTAAAGTCGTGGATATGTTGGCGGAACATGCGGATGTCGTCATTCGGAGCCAAGGCGGATGCAACGCAGGGCATACCGTTAAGTTTAAGGGGGAAACCTTCAAGTTTCATCATTTACCTTCAGGCTTACTGTATCCTGATAAATACTGTATTATCGGTTCAGGTGTCGTCATTGCCCCTGAAGTCCTTCAAAAAGAATTGGAAGACATTCACGCTAAAGGCTATTCCACGCATAATCTGAAAATTTCGGAACGTTGCCACGTTACGTTGCCGTATCACATTGAACAAGACGTGCAACAAGAACGGATGCGAAATGCCAGCAATCCCGCCTCGAAGATCGGCACAACAGGACGAGGCATCGGCCCTACCTATATGGACAAAGTTGGACGCATTGGGATTCGAGCAGGTGATTTGCTTGAGCCTGCCCCCGTGCTTCAACAACAAATCGAACGTATTATTGTGGAAAAAGGCTTTTTTAGCAAAGCCACGCTCCCCTATTTATTAGAGGTTTGTGAACACTATCGACACATTTTAGCCCCCTATGTAACGGATACCGTTGGGCTATTGCAAGAGGCATTAAAAGCCGAAAAACGCTTGTTGTTTGAAGGCGCACAAGGCACGCTCTTGGATGTGGATTTTGGGACGTATCCGTATGTAACGAGTTCTAATTCCACTGCAGGTGGTGCGTGTACAGGAACAGGCGTAGGTCCTTCTAAAATTGATGCCACCTTAGGCGTGATGAAAGCCTATTTGACTCGAGTCGGCGAAGGACCCTTTCCTACGGAGCAAACCAATGAAGTCGGCGATCTGATTGGTGAACGAGGACAAGAGTTCGGCACGACGACAGGGCGTAAGCGTCGTACGGGCTGGTTTGATGCCGTAGTGGGGCGTTATGGGGTGGAAGTCAATGGCTTAGACGGCATTGCCCTGACCAAGTTGGATGTCTTAGACTCCTTTGCGGAAATTCAAATCGCCACCGCCTATCGTCATAAAGAAACAGGGGCATGGGTGCATCGATTCCCCTCAAGTTTAGATCAGCTTGCTTTGCTTGAACCCGTTTATGAACGCCATGAAGGCTGGCAAGTGGATACCACCCAAATGACGCAATATGAGGCGTTGCCTGAGGCGTGTAAACGCTATCTGAATCGTTTAGAAGAACTGTGTGATTGTCCTATTTGGATGGTGAGCGTAGGGCCTGAACGTCAACAGACCCTCATGCGTCGTGAAGTGTTTGAAGCGGTGGCCGTTTAAGGAGCGAGACAATCCACATGGGTCAAGAAATTCAAAAAATACAGCGTCCCAAAGGCACACAGGATATTACCCCTGATACTTCATACGCATGGCAATGGTTGCAACGTACCGCCATGAATACCTTGGAATCAGCTCATTATCACGCCGTGCATACGCCGATTTTTGAAAGCACGAGCCTCTTTGCCCGAGGCGTAGGCGAATCCACCGATATTGTCCATAAAGAAATGTACAGCTTTGAAAAAAGCGGACGTTCCTTAACCCTGCGTCCTGAAGGGACAGCAGGCGTGGTGCGTGCCTTTATTGAAAATAATTTAAGTGTTCAGGGCTTGCCACAACGACTTTACTATATCGGCCCGATGTTTCGCTATGAGCGTCCGCAAGAGGGACGACAACGGCAGTTTCACCAGCTTGGGGCGGAACTCATTGGATCCAATACTCCCGCTTCGGATGCGGAAAGTATTCTCTTGGCATGGCAAACCCTACACGCTTTAGGGATTGAAGATGTGCGACTAGAACTCAATACCGTAGGCGATCCTGTGGATCGTCCCCGATTTCGAGAGGGGCTGCAAGCCTTATTAAAAGACGATTTAGAAACGCTTTGCCCCGATTGTCAACGTCGCTACGAACAAAACCCCCTTCGCATGTTGGATTGCAAAGTCTCTACCTGCAAAGCTATTTATGAAAGTCCTCGTGTCAACGACTTTTTAAATGCCTTTGAATGGTCGCCTGAAGCGTCGCAAGCCTTTAGCGATTTACTCCACATTTTAACGGTGAATCAAGTGCCGTTTACGGTGAATCGGCGTATGGTAAGGGGCTTGGATTATTATTCTCGAACGGTGTTTGAGTTTATCACCGATCGCTTGGGTTCACAAGGCACCGTCTGCGGTGGTGGTCGCTATAATGGCTTGGTGGAAGAACTCGGGGGAGCGTCAACCCCTGCGATCGGTTGGGCAATGGGCTTAGAACGTCTTTTTAAATTGATGCCCCTCCCTCCTGCTCCTCCCTTGGATGCCTATATTGTAACGGATCAACACGCCGTTGCCTTTGCGTTTGCTACGTATTTACGTTCCCAAGGCAAATGCGTTGAAGTGGATTTAAGTGGTCGAAACTTTGGCAAGCAATTACAAGTCGCCAATAAACGCCATGCGGTAGAAGTCTACACGATTGGTCAAAACGAAGTCGAATCGGGGCAGATTCCCTATAAAAACTTTCTCACAGGGGAGTCCTCCGTATTGACGTATGACTTAAAGACTTTAACGGCATCGCCTTAACACAAGGGAGACCCTCGTTGGTGATGACAAGCATTTTTAGACTTTGGGCATTACTGGTTTTTTCAGGAGTCTTCTCGTGCGCCGCACTTTCAGCAGAAGAAACCGATAAAAAAAAACCTTTGGATGACGTGGTGAATGCCCCTCAAGTGCAAGAAGCCTTGGTAACACGACGAGCTTTTGCCGAACGAATGCTCAGCTATTTTGAGATTCCCCCCTCTTGGACGTTGACAGCCATTTCCCCCTTCCGAGACCTCTCCCCCCAATCAAGGGATTATCCCCTGTTGGAAACCGCGTGGCAATATCGGATTTTATCGCCTCGTGCGGGGGGGTATTTGCGTCCCAATGCCATTTTAACGGAACTGGAAGCCTGGCAAGGACTCAAGGGATTTTTATTGACGCATCACACTTTGAAAGATGCGTATAATTTGGCGTTATTAGCGGAAGACGATACCTTCAAGCGATTAAGCCCCGTTCAACAAAAAGATTTGGTGGTTTTATATGAATCTTATTTGCTGGATGTGTTTGAAGATTTGCCGATGGAGGCGGAAGCCCCAGTGAGCGAGGCTTGGCTGAATACGCTTTTGGCACGCATCCCTGAAGCCCAACGGCTTTTAAAAACCGATGTCAAACGAGGTTTGACGGATACGCCTTGGCGATTGCTTCCGACCTTACCTGCCGATTTAAACTTGGTGATTTCTCCGCAGGAGTCGATTATCGGGACGGATTTAAAATTGGGGAAGACGCTTTACTTTAGGCTCTTAGTGCCGATTTATCCCACGAATACGGACGTCTTGGTGGAAGAATCTAGCCTTGCAGGGCGGATCGTCGAACTTCAACTCCCACCTGAAAATCCCAATATCTTTAAAGTCAAAATCGAACTTAGCACCTTACGCAACGGACATTCCAACACCCTATGGAAACTCAAGGCTTTTGTCGATTTTGAGGTGTCTCATCAAGCGGAATTGCCGATTAGCGTCATCGATGGGAACAGCAACGCCTCTACGATACCGAATTTTATTTTACCGACCGAAGTATTTAACCTCAAAACCCTTGATGTTGAAGCGGGGAACACATAGAAAAAGTCTCACTAGCACAAAGCGTCTAAAAAATTGTTTTTATATAAATACGCAAGCATTTAAACGGCTGGCGATTCTCTCTATCCCTCCCCTCTCCAATTGACACAAGGAAAATTTTCGATGATGATTTCTTTTAATCCTTTAGGTACGACAGGACAAATCCTCCCTAACACACAAAACAC
>CAZDMD010000015.1:20857-29225 GCA_964506805.1 uncultured Vampirovibrionales bacterium
CTCAATTTGGGGTTGTGCCTGCGACCACGCCTTTGACTTCTCAGTCCAATCAAGCGATAACACCTGCGACAATGGCGTTTAATACCCAGACCCTCCCAAGCAATGGAAGTATCTTTGCAGGCACGACACCCACAAATATCATCTCTCCCACAGGTGTAGCGACACAGCCTGACTTTCAGTTTGCGAATTCGCCCTTACCTGCTGACACTTCATCTAACACCGTAGGAGGCTTAAATTTGAATAACTTACAAGCACTTTTTCGAGAGAGTGAAGCCCTTGGGCAGCAAGCTCTCGTAAATCCGAATGTCGGTTCTGTAATGCCTCGAAGTACAGGGGAATTCAACATTGTATTAACGCCAGAGGTTTTAGCACAATTAGAGCAACAAACGCCAGATGCAGAAACGACTGAGGCAATACCTCCAAATGTTGAAAAAGAACTCGCTCAACTAAGAACAAAAATTAACGATTTTGAAAAACAACAGGCACAACAGCCTCGTACCGTAACAGAAACGGCTTTATCAACGTCTAAAAGAGAACAAGCCCTTAAAGCCATTGAAGAGCTAAACGAAAAAATTGCTTACTTGGAGGGGCAAAATAGTCTAAATCAAAACAAAGAATTAACCTCTCAAATAGCAGCTTTAAAAGATAAGGTTGCAACACTTGAAAAGCAACCGACATTGACAACTAAAGCTCCTCCTTCTGAAAAGCCAAAGACGGTAGCTCAAGCACCTAAAAAACCTAAAACACCAGCGAAGGCGTAAGCGTTTTTCTAAGCTCTCAAAACTAAATACCCCGCCTTACACCCATGAAGTGCCGTGTGTGCTGCTACGTTTCCGTCCTGACACATTGTACATTGCTTCACGTTGTAAGTTGGGGTATTCTAGTATCATACGCCACACCTAACAAAATCACAAGAGGAAGCTAAGCGTGAAGGAAACCGAGGTATGGGACATCGCCTCTCGACTGATGCCACAATCGGCGTTAGAAGATGATGCCTACCATGAAGCGTTTTCCCCCCATTTGCGGCGTGTGTATAGCATCGATGCTTTTACGGAAGGGACGCATTTTGATTTAAAGTGGCAGAGCTTACAACAAATCGGCTGGCGATGCTTGACCGCAAGCCTAAGCGATTTAGCCGCCTGTGGGGCAAATCCCCTTGGCTATTTGGTGAGTTTGGTCTTGCCTGAAGAGGCGACTGTTGCAGAAGTAAAGGCATTGTATCAAGGCTTTGAAGAGGCGACAAACGCTTTTTCGCCTTCACTTTCACCTTCTTTTTCCTTGTGGGGAGGCGACACGGTGAAAGGACAAAGCTGGATCTTAAGCCTCACGGTGATAGGGGAAGTAGAATCTCACGTTCAACTCAAGCGTTCTTCCGCCCAAGCAGGCAATTATATTATCGCCACAGGCTCGCATGGATTAGCAGGCTTAGGCTGTTTTCTCTTGCAAAAAAAAGCGGATACCTACGCCTTCCCCACGGCAATGAAAGCGTTTTACACGCCTGTCGCTCATATTCAAGCAGGGCGTGTCTTGGCGGATTCAATCCCTGAAGCGTCTTTAATGGATACCAGCGACGGCTTAGCCGATGCCGCCTTAAAATGTGCCGATGCCAGTGGTTTGCATTTCATATTGGAAGAGGAGCGTCTCGTGATTCATCCTGAACTTGTTCAAGCCAGCGAACGTTTCCCTGATTTTAACGCCTTAACTACCTTATTATATGGCGGAGAAGATTTTGAACTCTTGGCAAGCGTGCCTCAAACAAGCTGGCTTAAGCATCGTAACGACTTAGAAGCGTGTGGCTTTCAAGTGATTGGCATGGTGGAAGCCGTGTCTACAACGTCAGACATCGGGGCAAGCCTTCAGGATGAATCGGGAAAACGCAAACGGCTTTCTTATCAGCACACTTTTCAGCATTTTATCAGCATTTTGGAGACTCGACATGATGACCCTCCCATTCGACGCTAAGACTTGGGCGATTATCACCGCGGGAGGACGCAGTCAACGCTTTAACGCAGGACGGACTCCCACAGACGCTTCTCAACACAAGCTACTACAAGAAATCAAAGGACAAAGTGTTTTGGCATGGAGTGTGCGTGGGTTTTTGGAATCCTCCTGTATTCAGGGAGCGGTACTCACGTTGCCTCAAGGGGATGAATCGTTATTTGAAGCAGAACTTCAGCGAATACGGTTAAGTTTTCCGAATCAAACAGTTTTAGCCTGTACTGGGGGGCATTCACGACGAGCATCGGTGTATGCAGGTTTAACGCATTTAAAAACGCAGTGTGAAATGACCTCTTCTGATTTTGTGGTGATTCACGACGGAGCAAGACCGCTTTTAAACCCGTTGTGGTTGAATGAAGCGGTGGAGTGCTTAGCTCAGCACCCCGATTGGCACGGTGTGATTGCAGGGCATGCCGTTACCGATACGCTTAAGCAGGTGCAGGGGTCTCGAATTGAAAAGACGGTGTCGAGAGAGGGTTTATATGCGGTTCAAACGCCTCAAGTGTTTCGATTTGCTCCCTTGTGGGAGGCTCATAATGGGGTGGATGATAGCATCGATGCCACCGATGATGCTCAACTGCTTGAACTTTATTTTGGGGAGTCTTGTCAGCTTCAGATTCAGGCAAGTCCGTTATCGAATCTCAAAATCACCACGCCAGAGGACTTGGCATTGGCTCGTTTCTATAGAAGTTAAGGACAAGGATTCGGCAGATCATTATGAATCGCCTCAATTTCCGCCAGCACCGCTTCCGATAAATGCACTTCAACGCTACGGATGTTCTCTTCCAACTGAGCCAAAGTCGTTGCCCCAATAATGTTAGACGTTACAAACGGCTGTTGATTCACAAACGCTAAGGCGAGTTGAGCAGGGGTTACGCCGTGAGCTTGAGCGAGATTGACGTATCGTTGCACGGCGTGCATGGCTTGAGGGGTAGTATAACGCTTAAAGTATTCGCCAAACAACTGCATACGGCTTCCTTTGGGGCATTGCTGATTGAGATACTTGCCTGATAAAATCCCCATAGCCAATGGCGAATACGCCAAAAGTCCAATGTCTTCTCGGTGCATCACTTCCGTGAGGTTCACTTCCATGGTGCGATTAAGCAGGTTATAGCAATTTTGAATCGACACCATACGAGGCAAACCCTGTGCTTCCGCTAAATTCAGATACTGCATCGCTCCCCAAGCGGTTTCGTTGGACAATCCCACATGGAGAATCTTGCCGTCTTGAACCAAGTCATTCAGGGCGTCTAGCGTTTCAAGGAAGTTGAAATCATCTTGCGACACGTCATGCCGATACTCTCGTTGCCCAAAGATGTTCACCGCTCGACACGGCCAATGAAGCTGATACAAATCAATATAATCCGTTTGCAAACGTTTCAAACTGCCTTCTACGGCACGTTTGAGGCTATTGGGGCTGAAATCCAGTTCGCCGTTGCGAATCCACTTAAAACGTTGACTTGGCCCACTAATTTTGGAGGCTAAAAATACATCGCTACGACATTGACGCGAGACTAAATAATTGCCAATGTAGCGTTCGGTGAGTCCTGACGTTTCCTCTCGAATCGGGACGGCGTACACTTCGGCGGTATCCCAAAAATGTACGCCTAGCTCAAGTGCTAAATCCATTTGAGCAAAGGCATCGGCTTCGGTGTTTTGTTCGCCCCATGTCATCGTTCCCAAACAAATGAGAGGCACTTGCACTTGGGTTCGTCCTAGTCGACGTTGAGGCATAGTAACATTGAGTTGTGGCATACTGTACTTTCCTTCCTATAGCCTTTTCAATAATTTCCTGTACAATGTCTATACTTTGTCGCTACGATGATTTTGTTCAGTCATGTAGGTCTATCTACACTCCGTTCACAAAATCATCTAAGCTCCTCGTCTAGCCTATTGTTCAGAAAACTCTTGAAAAGGCTATATCACGATTCTTTATTATACACCACTTAAACTAAATGTAGATTCATGCCCTATTAAAAGTCTTAGTTTCTTTGTCATACTGATTATAAAAGAAACCAACATTGAGGATTGATACTCACCATGCTACAAAAAGACGTTGAACGCCTGATTCTGATGCCTTGGACTTGTGAACAGGAATACCCTTTTTTAAAAGAATTCGTCGAAGTGATTCAGTTTTTATTGGCTTTGTATTGTAGCGTTTGGCAAAATGCGACAAACGCCACGTTGATTAAAAACTTGGCACGCACTATGCAAAGCACTTGGAAACAAGGCGTGCCGATCAATCAGTTAGGGCAAGAGGGCGAGGCACTCTTAATTGAAATTGCACAGATGCACAAGGCTCGGTTTTTGTTGACAGGGCATGTAACGGTGATTGAAAATCCGCAGGAAGCGGGTGAGATTTTAGGGGTGAAGGTACAGGTTTTATTGCATGATGCAGCGACTCAAAAATGGGCGTTGAATCATGTGTTAGATTTAACCTATTTTGAACCGCACCGTAACCGTATCGATGATTTTTCCCCCGTGAGTTGGGTCTTAGAAGAGTTAATGCGTTCGATTTCTTTGCATTTAATTGCCTTTATGAATCCTGAAAATTCGTATCTTAAAATGAGTGCGATTGCCACCTTTCGTTTGGATACGCATTATGAAGCCTTAATTCGTTTTGCCCAAGTGGAACGATTAGAAACCGCCAGTAAACGAGCCGAAGCCTATCTTGAATTAGCAGAGATGTATCCACAAAATGCGTTGATTCACCTTTTATTAGGGCGACAACTGAAGCTGAATCGTAAATATGTCGAAGCGGCTAAGGCACTGGCTAAAGCGGTGTCTAGTCTCTTCTTTCCTCAACAAATGCGCGGCAACATCCTCAATGAACTCGGCAGTTGCGTTGCCTTGAGTGGGGATCGCGAATACGCCATTGATCACTGGATTAACGCCATTGAAGCCGATCCGACTCATGTGCTTGCTCATATGAACATCACTCATGCCTATGAAGAAATGGGACAAGAAAAAAAGGCGGAATACTATCTAAAACAAGTCTTGAATTATTCGCCAGGAGATACCCGTGTGTATCACGCCTTGGCACGACTCTATTCATGCCAAGACAAATGGGAAAAAGCATTGGATCAATACAAACTACAGCTTTTATTAGAGCCGTCTGATCCATGGTGTCATAACAACATTGCCACTTGTTCGTTACAACAAAAAAATATCGACGTGGCGAAAAAGCATTTTGAACGAGCCAGAAAATTAGATCCTGATGGTGAAGCAGGACAATACGCCAAACTGATTTTGGCAGGCATGGATGATGAAAATCACATGAAAGCCATTTTAGCCTCTTTGTAATTTAAGCAGGCGCTAAGGCACGAAAAAGTGTTGAACCGTCTCCTGTTAAAGTGGCGAGGGTGTTGGCTACTAAATTACGTTCGGGGTGAGGCATTAAGCCCAAGACGTTACCTTCTCGATTACAAATCCCTGCAATACGGTTTAGCGACCCGTTGACGTCTTCCACATAACGAAACAGGACTTGCTGATTCGCCTCTAAGCGTGCCAGCGTGGCTTCATCGGCATAATAACAGCCTTCTCCATGAGCAATCGGCATTTCAATGCGTTGCCCCACTTCATAGCCTCGCATAAAAGGGGACTTCACCGACGCTACTTCAAGTGCCGTGCGTTGTTGACACAAAAAACGTTGCCCCTTGTTGCGAATCAAAGCACCTTCCAATAAAGCACCAGGTAGTAAGTGTGCTTCCGTTAGAATTTGAAAGCCATTGCAAATGCCCAAGACCAGCCTACCCGCTTGAGCAAAGGTTTTAATCGCCTGCATTAAAACGGCATTTTTCGCCATCGCCCCACAGCGGAGATAATCCCCGTAACTAAAACCACCCGGTAAAATGACCAAATCCGTCGTTTCAATCAGTGGATGCTCGACAGGGGTATCATGCCATAATTCGGTGATTTTGGCATGAGGCAAAGTTCGTGCCACCGCTTCACACACGTCTTGATCGCAGTTTGTACCAGGGAAGACCGCCACCGCAACTCGATTCACCCGTGTTTTTAGATTCATTCGCTTGACTCCTGCAACTTAAGGCTTAAAATGTGTGTCTCTTCAATGACAGGATTCGAGAGTAATTGTTCTGACATGCGTTTGATTTTCGCTTCCGCCTCTTCCACACTTAAGGCATCCAAATGAAAACTAAAATGCTTGCCGATTTCCAACTGCTCAACATCCTGAAAGCCGAGCGTATGTAACGCCTCTTGTACGGTTTTACTTTCAGGATGCAAGACATTTCGACGACTCACAACCAAGACATTCGCATGATAGATAGGCATTTGAAATTTCTCCTGATACTAAGTTTAATGCTTGAGTTTAATAGCTAAACAAAGAGGGAATCGCCCCTAAATGCGTTGTAATATCTTTCCAAACGCCTGCTTGGACGTAAGGCTCTTCTTTTAAATACGCCTGCACTTGGGATTCATCCGCCACATTGAGTACAAGCATTGAGCCAATCGAAGCCGTGCCTGCTTCATTCTGTAAGGCAACGGCTAGCTGAACAATCCCTGCCTCTTTTTGAGATTGCATAAACGCCAAGTGCTTAGGGCGAGCGTCTAAGCGTCGTTGAGGGGCTTGGGCATCCGTGCCGTCATAGGCAATAATCACAAAGGTGGGCATTTTCATTTCCTTTATAAGGTTTTACTAAACAAGGGTTTCTGTGTTTGGGTTTGATTTTTGAGATACGCATCAAAGGGCATGGCGATATTACGACTAAAAATCCGCCCTAAGGGACTAAACTCAATCTGCCGATTGTGAATCGTGAGTAAGCCATCGGCTTGTAGTGGTTTAAGTGCGTGCAAGGCTTCGTGGAAGTAGGCATCAAAATCAATCCCAAAGCGAGCCTCAATCTCCGATACATCCAAGCGGTTTTGACACATCAATTGCATAATCACGGCTTGGCGAATCAGGTCATCTTGACTTAACACATAGCCCTTCCACGTCGGTAGTTCTCCTGAGGCAATCGCTTTTTCATAGAGCGAGAGCTTCTTGACGTTTTGACTATAAAAGCCCTTCCACCCACTAATGGCACTCAATCCCAATCCAATGAGTTCAGCCTGCCCTGCCCGAGTCGTATAGCCCATAAAATTGCGGTGTAAAGAACCATCGTCCCAAGCGGTAGCGAGTTCATCTTCAGGTTTAGCGTAGTGATCCATACCGATATAGACGTAACCTGCTTCTAAAAACTGCTTGGTGGCTTGTCTGAAAATACTATATTTATCCGTACCTTTGGGCATTTTGTCTTGGGGCATATACGTCTGCCAAGGGGCAATCCAAGGCACATGAGCATAATTGTATACTGCAAGTCTATCAGGATTTAAGCGGATAATAGCCGCCACCGTTTCATAAAACGAGTCAGGGCTTTGATGAGGCAAGCCGTAAATCAAATCCACATTCACCCCTTTGAATCCCACACGACGAGCGGTTTCAATCAAGCGTTGCGTTTCTTCTACGGATTGCACCCGATGAATCGCCTCCTGTACGGTGGGGTTGACATCCTGCACGCCTAAGGAAATACGATTAAAGCCTAATTGAGCCAACAACGTCAAATGGGCTTCGGTCGTTACCCGAGGGTCGGCTTCTAAACTAATTTCAGCGTCAGAATGCAAATTAAAATGCGAGCGGATTTTCACCCATAAACGTTCCAGCTGTTCAGGGGTCATATAGGTGGGAGTACCGCCCCCCAAGTGAAACTGCATCACAGGGCGATTTAAATCCAAATACGGTAGGAGCAAATCAATTTCTTGAAACAGAAGTTGTAAGTAATGTTCCGCATGTTGCTTTTGCTTGGTAATTACCACATTACACGCACAAAAATGACAACGACTTTCACAAAAAGGCAAATGAATATAAAGGGAATACGGCATGGACGCATTTTGCTTTTGTGTTTGAGTGAGCTTACTTTTGAGAGCCTCCGCATTAAAAGACTCCTCCCATACAGGGGCGGTGGGGTAGCTGGTGTACCGAGGGCCTGAAAGATTGTAGCGTTCCAGCAAGGCATCTTCTACGCCTGTACTGTGAAGGAATAAGGATTTAAATGCCTCTTGCCGACTCATTCGTATTTCCTTTGTCGTTTACCTTAACAGTATACAACAAAGAAAAAGGGAGTTTGTTAAAAATAAAAACGCTTTATAAGGGCATCTGTTTATCCAGTATATTTTTGATGCAAAACATCCGCATAATTTTGCATTTGACCGTTCAGCCTGAAAGTCGCACCCTCTTGAGTGAGAATGTCATTTCCAAGACCGTCAAAATTTTCTGTTCGCTTAATGGTGTTAGATTTCCCTAAATTAATTTCGGTAATACCTAAGTCAGCCAACTTCTCATTAGCCGAATTGTAACCTTTGGTTTTCATGGCAA
>CAZDMD010000016.1:0-12686 GCA_964506805.1 uncultured Vampirovibrionales bacterium
GAAGACTTTTGATTCGCTGGGAAAAGCAGGATGCTCTGTATGTCGGCTTTATTCAATTGGCGTTTTGTTGCCTCATCCTTGAAAGACTAATTTGATTTATTTCTCGGATAGGCTCTTAATTTACTCCGATGCTCAAACTGTTTTTTCAAAATTTAATAATTGCCCTATCTAAAAAGTGCTATACTTTAAATGTAAAAAAGGACATTGAGTGCCTTTTTAAACACATAGTCATTACAAATTCAGTACACTTTAACCGCACGGAGGCAATTATCATGCGTCAACTTCTCAACCCCCAAGTGAGTCCACATCCCCATACGAATTTTGAACCTGTAACGGAACCCAAAACGCCTCAACATAATGGGGCAAACACCAGCGAAAAAAAAGCCAGTACAGACGTTACCAACGTATTTGAATACTACGAACAACGACCCTATGCGACGTCGTGGGTACATGGTAGCGAGATTTTTTATAGCTAATGACAGAGGCACGCCCCCCCATTTGGGATGATAATGCTCATAACCACCTTGCCACGCCCGATTCGCCCGCCAGTCTGTCGCCTCGTGGACACGTGAGGCAGTCGGGTTTATGGGTACCGCAGATTTCATCCGATGTGATGAAGGCGGAACAGCATCGTTTGTTTAAACTACTCGGGGGGGTGGATACTTATCAATACAAGGGGCGCGTCTCCAAACTGCTCGGTATGATGCTAGAAGCCTCACTGCCCAAAGTCAAAATTGGTGATTTATGCTTTGTCGAAACCATGGATGGCTCCATGAAAGCCGCTGAAGTCGTGGCGTTTCGTGGTGAAAAAGCACAGCTGATTCTGCTTTATAGTGCGGATGGCATCTTTCAAGGCTCTTGGGTATTTTCAACAGGCGAAACGACGCAAATCCCCGTCGGTGATTTTTTGCTAGGTCGCTTGGTTTCGCCCTTAGGAGAACCCATGGACGGTATGCCGATTGATACCCGCGATGCGAATTACGTCAACATTCAAGCCCCTCCCCCTGATCCCTTAGATCGTCCGATTATTGATCAAAAATTTGAAACAGGGGTGCGTGCCATTGATAGTCTTTTGACGATGGGCAATGGGCAACGCATGGGATTATTTGCAGGATCAGGGGTGGGTAAATCCACACTTTTGGGCATGATTGCTCGTGAATCCGAAGCCGATGTCAACGTCATGGCATTGATTGGCGAACGTGGACGAGAAGTCAAAGAGTTCATGGAAGAATCGCTCGGTGAAAAAGGGATGAAGCGTTCGGTTTTGGTTTGTGCCACGGGGGATCAACCGCCTTTGTTGCGGATGAAGGCCTTGCAATCCGCCACTGCCGTTGCCGAATATTTTAGAGGGCAAGGCAAAAAAGTCTTTTTGATGACCGATACGGTAACCCGATGTGCCATGTCGGGGCGAGAGGTGGGATTGTCTATCGGTGAGCCACCCACGATGAAGGGGTATCCACCGTCAATTTTTTCATGGTTGCAGGTGGTGTTGGAACGTGCTGGTCGTACCAAGCAAGGGAGTATCACCGCCCTGTATACCACACTTATGGAAGGGGATGATATTAACGATCCTGTTGTCGATACCGTACGTGGTATTGTGGATGGACACGTGTTCTTGTCTCGAAAAGTAGCGGCACAAAACCACTATCCCGCTATTGATGTCTTGGGCAGTGTGAGTCGAGTTTTTACGGCAGTCGCAGATGAAGAGCATCAAGTGGCAGCGGGTAAAATGCGAGAACTCATGGCAATTTATAAGGATGCCAAAGATCTCATTGACATTGGAGCCTACGAACACGGTGCAAGCCCTAAAATTGATAAAGCCATTGAGATGATGCCCGACATCAATAAGTTTTTACGTCAACGTATCACGGAACCCATGCGAATGGAACAGACCTTAGAAATTTTAAAGGATATGATGCGAAACGTCGAATTTTAGAGGCTTTTTGAAAACAGCCCTCTAAGTAAAAGACTACTTTAACGCTTCAGCTCCACCCACAATTTCCATGATTTCTTGGGTAATCGCGGCTTGTCTCGCCTTGTTGTAGACGAGGGTCAATCGGTGGATGAGACCTTTGGCGTTATCGGTGGCGTTTGCCATTGCCGTCATTCGAGACGCCAACTCACTTGCCATCGATTCAATCAAAACGCTATACAACTGACGCTTCACATACATGGGAATCATCTCTTCAATCAAGGACAAGGCATCAGGTTCAAACGCCAACTCAGAAGGGAGTCCTTTTTTTTCGTTCAGCTCTTCCAACGTCTCTTGAGCTTGAAGCGATTCTACATCCAAAGGCAAAATAGCTTTATGCACAGGCTCATAAGACACCATGTTATTGAACTGCGTATATAAGACTTCTAAACGATCCACTTGATTATTTAAAAAGGCTTGTAAGAGCTTATTGCCTGCTCGTTCGGCGTGGATGTATTTTACAGGCAACTCCAAATGATGAGCGGTTGCCAAGACCTCTAAATCCGCATGCTGTTTGGCAACATAGCGAATCGCTTTATTCCCTACTAAGTAAAGACGCACATTCACATGCTTGTCTCGATAGTCTTGTAACAGTTGATTTAGCTTTTTTAGAATCACACTATTATAAGAACCACACAATCCACGATCCGCCGCCACCACAAAAAGTCCCACCCGTCTCACCGCACGAGGCTGTAAAACGTTATAATACGGAGATTCTTTCAAAACCCCTAAATTACGAGTCAATTCAGGCAAGACACTTGCCATCATGGATTCTAGCAACTGCGTATAAGGACGAGACTGCTTCAAGTGATTTTCCGCTTTACGAACTTTGGCAGCCGCCACCATCCGCATGGCTTGCGTAATCTTTTGCGTATTTTTAATACTTTTAATTCGTGTACGAATATCTTTTAAGTTGGGCATTACTTCACCTTTGACTTAAACGGCTGTAAACTGCGTATCACGGGTGCGAGTCATCAGCTCAATCAACTTGGCTTTATCCGACTCTTCCACCTTATTGCCTGTGTTAATCGTATTATACAAATCACGATGCAAGGACTTAAACTCCATTAACCACGATTTAATAAAGGGCTGTACTTGCTCCAATTCCAATTGATCCAGCACGCCTTTATTCGCCCCTAATAATAGGCTATACATTTCCGCTACGGAATACGGTGCGTACTGAGGCTGTTTCAAGAGTTCAACCAAACGCTGACCGCGCTTGAGTTGGGCTTGTGTGGCAGGATCTAAATCACTCGCAAATTGCGAAAAGGCTTCTAACTCACGATATTGTGCCAGCGTCAAACGCAACTGACCCGCCTCAGACTTGATGGCTTTGGTTTGAGCCGAACCCCCTACTCGAGAGACCGAAATCCCTGCGTTGACAGCAGGACGAATCCCCGCATTAAACAAGTCCGATTCCAAGAAAATTTGACCGTCTGTAATGGAAATGACGTTCGTGGGTATATACGCAGAAACGTCGCCTGCTTGCGTTTCAATAATCGGTAAAGCGGTAATACTGCCTGCCCCGTGTTCATCGCTTAATTTAGCGGCACGCTCTAATAAACGAGAGTGCAAGTAGAAGACATCTCCTGGATACGCCTCACGACCAGGCGGACGACGCAATAAAAGCGAAAGCGTACGGTATGCCACCGCATGCTTAGACAAATCGTCATAAATCACCAAGACGTGCTTCCCCTGCTTCATAAAGTATTCACCAATGGCAACGGCTGCATAAGGAGCGAGGAACTGAATAGAAGGTGAATCCGTGGCAGAAGCGGCCACCACAATCGAATAGTCCATCGCACCATGTTCTTCGAGCGTTTTCACAATCTGAGCCACCGTCGAATTTTTTTGCCCAATCGCACAATAGATGCAAATGACATCGCTTTCTTTTTGGTTGATGATGGTATCTAGGGCAATAGCGGTTTTACCTGTTTGGCGATCCCCAATAATCAACTCACGCTGACCACGACCAATCGGAATCATCGCATCAATGGCGGTAATCCCTGTCTGCATCGGCTCATGCACCGATTTACGCTCAATAATACCAGGGGCCTTACTTTCAAGGGGCACCACTTCAAAGGTTTCAATCTCCCCTTTGGCATCCAAAGGTACACCTAAGGGATTAACGACCCGTCCAATGGTGGCTTGCCCAACGGGAATGGAGGCAATTTTACCAGTGCCTCGAACACGCTGCCCTTCCGTTACATGCAGGGGGCTATCTAAAATAACCACACCTACGGTGTCTTCTTCAAGGTTTAAGACCATGCCTTTGGTATTACGGCCGTCTTCAAATTCCACCAATTCGCCTGCCATGGCGTTATCTAACCCACTTAAGCGAGCAATCCCATCGCCGATTTCCAAAACAGTTCCCACCTGTTCGGTATCGACATTTAAGTTTAAGTTTTCAATGCGTTGACGCAATAAAGCGGAAAGTTCTTCAGTGCTATGAATAGTCATGGGGCTTCCTTTTCTAAATCACATGGGGATTAAATTTGGGTGAGTTGTGCTTCAAGACGCTTTAATTTACGTTTTAAAGTAGCATCAAAACGCATGCCTTTATATTCGACATAGAGTCCACCAATCAGGGCAGAATCGTGCGTCGCATGCAAGACGGCTTCTTTCAGCTGAAAGAGTTTGCTTAAACGTGCTTTTAATTGAGATTCCGTTTCGGCATCTAATTCAAAAGCTGTTTTGACATAAATATGACCGATGTCATGGGCATCTTCATAATAAGGCATAAAGGATTCGTAAAGTGCCACAATCCCTTGCGTATGTTGATGCGTCATCATCAAACGAAGGGTTTTAGCCGTCCAAACGTCCAGCTCCTCTAGTAGAGGATTCAGCACCGAAAGGGCTTGTTCTGAACTAAAACGCTGAGATTGCATCATCGCTTCTGAAAGAGTGGGCGTCGCTTGTAGAACGGCATTGAGTTTTTCAAGTGAAACGTGGGTGTCTTCCAAGCAATGTTTGGAGATACTAATATCAAAAAGGGCTTTGGCATAGCCCGATGCACAGGCAAACGCCTCCTTTGAGCGTGTTAAAATCATCATTAGCACACACCTCCTTCTTGTAAGGGGCGACCTTCTTTTTGAGCAAAGGTGCGTTCAATATCTTCTAAACTTTGCCATAAAATGCGATTTTGTGTCTCCGCGTCCAGTGAAGATTGAAGACGCTCAACGGCTTTAGCGTCCAAAGCATCAGCTAAATCATGGATTAAATCATGTTCTAAATGCTTAAGCTCTAAGCGTTTCTGAACGAGATGCTGCTCACTCATTTTACGAATTTTCGCCTGCGTTTCAGAGAGTAATTCCTGCATATAGGCTTCGGCTCGTGCTTCCGCTTCACGAACACGCTTATGGCGTTCGTCTTCAATTTTGTGGAGCTTGACCTCTAACTTTTGACGCTCCGTGTTGACCTGATCTGCTAGATACTGGGCGTTATCCAAATCCACAAGAGATTCTTTAATTTTTTGATCCAAGCCCGCCCCTAGATTCATGTTCTTCCACTGATAAATAGCAAGGACAATCGTTATCAGTAAAATAACGTTAAAGAGGTTCGTTTCGCCCAAATACGTCCATATCCCAAGCCAATCAATAGACAAAGGCAGGGTGTCTAATCGATGTAAAAAAGAATTCAAGGACATGTAAACACTTCCAGTCAACATTTAATTTAATAACTTATGGGCAATGTGAGACACCAAATCGTGGTGATGGGCTTCCAAAGCGGTTTGATAATTTTGAAGACGCTTGGACTCCCCTTCAATGTAAGCACTTAAGGAAGTCGCCAATTCTTCTTTTCGCTTGGAAAGTTTGGATTGACAATGGTACTGCTCTGCTTGAACACGCGTTTGATACACCTCCTGCACCATGCGTTGCGTCTTCATCTCTTCGGATTTTAGCTTGGCTTCCAAATCAAAGACCACTCGGGTTTCTAAATCCACATGGTGGTTTATCTCGTCAACCGCCTTACTTCGCTCGGCTTTTATCTTTTGAATCGGATCAAAAAATAAATCTTTCATCACTTGAGCAAAAACCAAAAAAGTGATTAGCACAACAGGCAAAGTAAAATCAAATTGAAACAAAGTGGACGACATAGAAAAACGCCTTTATCCTAAACAATTAAGTCGGAGACGAAAAATCGTCTCCGCAGACTTCCTAGAGAAACAAGGTAATAAAACCAAGCAATGCCATCAACTCAATCAAACCCGCTGCTGCAAAGAAGACACCTTGTAAAGGCCCACGTACTTCAGGCTGACGAGCGGTGGCATCAAAGAAAGCGGCGGCTGCCAAACCAATCCCGATAGCAGGTCCAATCGTTGCAATCGCCATAGCCAAAGGACCACCGATTGTAATCATTTGTGCTGTTTCCATTTTTAAACTCCTTCATCATTAAAACAAGCATTAAACACTAAAAACTACGCCACTCGAGCCACGGAGACTGAGGCACGATGTTCCGCATGGTCTTCACTGTCGTGATGCCCATGATCTTCAGATAACAAACTAATATAGATATTCGTGAGCATGGCAAAAATATACGCCTGAACTACGGCAACAAATAACTCAATCCCCATCACGACCACAGGCAAACCGTAATGCGAAGCAGTATGAGCCACCCCTGTCAGAATCTCTCCCACAAAAATGTTGCAAAAGAGTCGAATCATTAAAGATCCTGGACGAGTTAAATCTTCAGCGATGTTCAACAAAATAAACGGCCAAAAGAAGGTACCATACGCCAACTTCACCCCAAGTGGCTGCCCTGACATCAAATCAGGCAAGGGCGTCAAATAATGTTCAAAATATTTCAAACCTTTGGCTTTAATCCCAAAGAAAAAGTACATCACCACGCTACCCAACGCCAAAGCGGCAGGGACGTTAATATCCCCTGTGGGTGCCATCAGCTCCCCATGGGGCAAGTGAAAAATCTTTAAAGGAAACTGCCCAAGTAAGTTACAAGTCAAAACAAACAAAAAGACACTACCGACATAATATAGAAACCCATCCCCACGCGTACCTGCCGAAGAAAAGGTAATACTTCGGCAAAAATCATAGACCATCTCCGCAAAAATCTGAGGGCGACTCGGGCGTATCGATAAATTCGCTGTTAAATATTTAGAGAAACCAACTAAAATTACAATCGCCACCACCACCATAATGAGCGTGTTAAGATGAACAGGGAGTCCAAAGAATGAAGCGTCCCAAAAATGTGATTGCATGTGGCTTGAAGTCTCCTGAACTAAGGGGTTTTAGATGTGAATCGTATAGACTGCAACACACCAAAAATAATCTTAATTAAGTTATAACTAAAAAATAATTCGATGACAACCACCTTTTGAGAAGAAAATAAAAATAAAGCGATAATAAAGCCTGCAAAAAATAAAATCACCGAAGGGACATAGGCAATCAATCGCCAATGGGTGGCGTTAAGACTTTTTTCACACACTTGCCCGATTTTAAACATAAACACCGTATACACGACTAAAAAAGTCATACAAATGCCTGCCACTCGAAGCGCAGAAAAACTTGAAAAATCAACGTGATTCATGGATTTTTATTGAGTCCTTTGACGATGTAAATCAGTGAAAAAACGTGAGCGATTAAAATCACGACCAAAAACATCCACAGACTTGGAGTGAAATGCAGTAGCCACGCCAGTCCCTTGAGTGCAAAAAACGCCCCTAAGGGGTAGCCAAACAAAACGAAGGCGTACTCGATTCCTTTTGTCGTGGACATGATGCTGTATTCCTTAACATTTTGGCTATTACAGTATAAGTGAAACAACGTTAATCCCCAAATGAATGGCGAATGCGAGTCCCCACGATTGTTTTCGCCACGTTAAAACGCCCAAGTAAATGCCTGAAAGAAACGCCCATTGAAAGGTAATCGATGAAAAATCCCACGAATGAAGCCCTGCAAACAAAAGGGCTTGTAGTAAAATTCCCCACAAAACGCTTGTTCTACTCATAAAAAAAGGCAGTAAAACTCCCCGAAATAAGGCTTCCTCCCACAAGGGGCTGAGTAATACCAGCCATACCGTAATGCCTGAAGGCATTTGAGGTGTAAAAACAGGAGCATTATGCCATTGGCGATGCACGGCACTTAGGATGAGCCAGAACAGGTTCAACAAGACAAAAGCCGATAACACGTCTTTGAAATAGCGTCTCTTGGAAAAGGGGGTATTATAAAATGGTAGTATCCGCATAAGGAGAAGAGACACCTTTTTTATGGGTTCTTTATGAGTTCTTTATGATATAGTATACAAAAAACTTGAAACCCAAAAGGATTTTAAATGCCCTCATTTGCCTCGCTCATAGAACGATGTCGTCGTCCGATTTGCCTCTGTTCGGATTTGCTGTTATGGCTTGTCTTAGGTGTGGGGCTGATTATTTCACTTTTGGCGATGGATTGGCAAGCGTTGCCTTTTATGCCGCGTGAAGAGAAAAAACTCCATTTGTTTGTGGAAGATGCCTATTCGATTACGAAGGGATCTCCTGTTTTGTTTATGGGGGTAAAAGTCGGTTATATTACCCGAGTCCTCATTGATCCCTATGATCAATCGGTTGCCATTGACTATGCGTTGGATAATCCCAATTTTAAAATCCCTCCAGATGCCGATGCACTCATTGTCGCCGCAGGCTTAGGGGGTGCCAAAAGCCTAGAGTTTACCTTGCATGATAAAAAAGTGATTGACGATGAAGTGATACCTACTCAAATCAGCCAAGCCCATGTAACTCAACCGTTTCGACAAAAAACCATGTGGCAAACTCAAATACAAATTGTAAAAATGCTCCAACAAGGGGCGGAAAGTCTAGGAAGTTCCTTAAGTCAAGTACACAAAATGCAAGGTCAGCAGAAATTAAACGCCTTTTTGCTCGAAACGAAAAAAGCCGAACACCACTTAGAAGCCTTGACTCAACATTTACCGCAATTACAACGACAAACGCATCAAAAAATACAAGCCTTCGATACGGCTTTACTTCAAGCGGAACAAGAGTTAAATCGTCTTGAGGGACGCTATCAAAAATTAAAGAAACCGTTTCATGCGGAAGTCTCGCAAGTACATCGTCAAATTCAAGAGACACGTCAACTTCTGCAGGATCAACCCAATTTAATGAAAAAAGACTTGTAATTTACGCAAGACTTTGTCAGAATGAAACCATAGCCTCGGGTGTGCGTTCAATAGTTTGGACTCTACATTTATGAACCTCGGGAGCCTGAAAACGTCTGTGTCAACGTAGACCAACACCCCTTTTGATAGAGGCGGTTGACAAGTTCACGGTTGGAAATAGCGATGCAGCTTAAGGCACCCACCTGTTGTTTGACAGGGGTCTCCAAACTCTGACTCACACCGCAAAACGGGGCTTCTATAATTTTTTTAAAAGCATTCTAGCAGGCTCATACGTCGCATTCATCATTAACGCCTGCCTAAACATTATTCTTGCTTTTTGTTTTTGAGAGGTTCGCATATACAATTCCCCCAAATGGAAATAAGATTCCGCATCCAAAGGATTCAGTCGACACGCATGTTGCAATAAGTGATACGCCTGCGGATATAACTCGCAATACACAAAGCAACGCCCCACCAGCTTAAACACTTCAGGATTCAACTGCGAAAAACTATTGAGGTACCCCACCAATTGATCAATAGCATCTAAGGCATTCATCCGAAATAAAGTACGAATATCACTTTCCAAACGATTTCGTAACTGCAAAAAGCTAGGCCATAGCTGAAGTTGATTTTGAGAAATCGAAAGTAAATGTTCCCCCCAATAGGGCGACGATTTTGGTGGTAGGTGTTGAAGTGTTTGCAACGCCACATCAACGCGACGCATGCCTATTTGTAACAAAATAAGTGGCTCCCAGCGTTGATGCGTTTGCATCAAAAAACAGGCATTTTCAAACTGTTTGAGTTCAATATGTGCGGTAATGGCAACATCTAATACCACATTTTTAAGTGCCACTGGCAAGGTAGTAACATCTTGCTTAAGGGGATTAACAGGTAGGGATTTAAGCGCTTTTGCAGGATTTCCTTCTAACCACAACGCCGTTCGAGCCTCTTGTAAATCGTGCCAAGTAAGTTGTGGTAAGGCTTCTATTTGTTGGGACATCATCGTCTCTCGTTTCTGAAACCCCCAGTGCGTAATAACAAGTTGTGATAGAAAATCTTTATGGTTTTGAAGGCTTATTAGGTGTTGCTTTGTTGACTTTACTAAGTGCCTCATTCAAAACATTAGGCACTTTTGCCGTTGCCTGTGCCAGTTGATTAGAATTGACAATATCTTGATAAATTTCTTCTCGATAAATCATGATATGACGAGGGGCATCGACACCTAACTTCACCGTGTCTCCCTTAATGTCCAAGATGGCTAAGATGACATCTTGCCCAATAATGATTTTTTCACCTAGTTTTCGACTTAATACGAGCATGAGGCACACATCTTATTCAGCAACTGTAACGTTATACCGCAGGGAGGTCGAATTTAATCCGCGTCATTGATGTGTTGGGTTAATAAGTCCAAATCAATTAAACCATCAGCTTTAATGACTTGATCAGGAATTAGCCGTACTTTGGTGCTGTATAGATCGGCATCATTGTCGATGACAATTTGCATGGCCTGCCGAGAGTCGTTATGAAACACAATCGGTGCCAGTAAATTCGCCGTTATATGAGCAGGCACCTCATCAGGAATCGTAACAATCGTTAGCACTTGAGCCTCTTCCGCAGACTGAATCGCCAGTAACTCACAGGCATCCGAAGGCAAATGAAATTCATACGTCAAGCCAAACAAAGTCGGATTCGTTACCACAAAGGCTAAGCTAGCATCTTCTAATGACTGTAACCATTTAAAAGGGGATTCTTCATCATGGTCAAACAAAGCAAATTCTTTTAGATGTTCAAAACCTAAAATGGGTCTTACAAATTCAATAATCGCATTGGATTCAACCGCCACTTGACCAAAACGTAAGGTTTCGACTTGTCTGACTTGTGGGGATGTGGTCATGTTTTTCTCTCTCCTCAACCTCTTAGGCACGATGACTTTATTTTACAAGTTTACACAATTTTTGGCTGATATTTTCTTTTTTGAATCAAATAATAGGCTTTTTAGGCTAAATGGTGGAGAAGGAATCGTCTTTACTTTTTAAACTGTTTTTCATTCTTTTTAGACTGTAACGATTGATATTCCTGCCACGTTCTCATGACGCCATTCACCAGTAATCCAATACTAATGCCAGGAACAATCCCTGAACTAATGAGTTTAAACGCAAAGACCATCTTCCCTTGAAGCGAGGTATGTGCTTTATAGTCTTCATAAGCATATTGAATAAACGGAGGGCTGTTTTTTTCGAGCGGATGTACCTGCATGACATGCCTGATCCGTTGAATAGTATTATGACGTTCTTTTAATTGTAAGACTAAGCCAACCAACACACCCAAAATAGCCGCCATACTCCCTGCAGACGTTTCAATATTAAAAGTCGCTAGGGGGTGCGAGCGTGAAAGACGACTCTTTTCCTTTTCTTCTTCAATCGCTTGTTGTGTATTTAAAGTCGTTCGTTGCGTAACGACTTGGCTTACATCTTTATAAACAGGGGAAAGACGACTAGATTCTAACATGACACCACAATAAATTAAATTTGGGGTTTGATTTGGAGCTTAAAGAGCTTTAATTGATAAAGTATCCTACATCATTTTTTGTGCTAGAGTCGACTTAAGTTTTGAGAGATTGCGAAAGTTCATCCGCTCGTTGGGTAGCGGCTCGCACCGCTTCGCCTAAGGCATGACGCAAGCCGTTGGCTTCCAATGCCTGTAAGCCCGCAATCGTTGTGCCTTGAGGCGTAATGACTTCTTTTTTGAGTTGAGCAGGCAATTTACCCGACGCTTCTTGCAATAACGCCGATCCCTTCAAGAGTTGTGTAACCCCTTCCCAAACAACATCATGCGGTAAGCCTTCCGCTAGGCCAGCTTCGGCAAGTGCTTCCATAATCAGCATGACATAAGCAGGCCCGCTACCAAATAAAGCCGTAAAGGCATTCAGTTGAGATTCCTTTAACCAAAAGTAGCGTCCTACCGCCCCAAATACCGATTCCACCACCCCCCGATGCCCTTGAGAAACAAAGGCATTGGAGACTAAAGCGGTGAGTCCTTCTTGCACTAAAGAAGGGGTGTTCGGCATGGAACGCACAATCGCCACCTCTCCTAACGCTTCTTGCAAGTGAGGCAAGGTAACGCCCGCCGCCACTGAAATCACGACCGTTTTTTCATTCAGTGGGTAGTTCGCCAAAACGGCTTTTAAATCCTGTAAAACGTGAGGCATCACCAAAGGCTTCACCCCTAGAAGAATAACATCCACGTCTTTCAAGCGTTCCGCATAAGAAGATGCTTCTGAAATGGCAAAGCAAGAAATGCCAAACTCACGCTCTCGTAAGATGGCTCGCTCAGGCGACGAGCAAACTGCCCAACAATGCTGAGCTTGAACGCCAACATTCATCAAGCCTTTTAAAATAGCTCCTGACATTGAACCCAGTCCAATAATCCCTACTTTTAAATCGGCTAAAGAAGACATAAGACCCCCTCGTTAATGCTTAAACTCGCGAACACCTGTCGCCACCATCGCTATATCGTACTGATTGCAAGCGTGAATCACGTCGGCATCTTTAATACTGCCCGCAGGTTGAATCACACATGCAATACGGTTTTGAGCAGCGACTTGGAT
>CAZDMD010000016.1:12786-28884 GCA_964506805.1 uncultured Vampirovibrionales bacterium
GAAATCACCTTTAATTCTTTCGCCATAATCATTTCTGCTTTTTCAAACTGCTGTTCTTGCACCAAAACCAAGTTGGGACTCACTTGCTTGAGATAGAGGCCGTCTCTCGTTTGAGCAGGATGCCGTCCCGATTCTGCCGACACCCAAGAACGCTCCACCACACGCAGATTCTTCTTGCTTTGTAAAATTGCTAACGCCTCTTCCGTAAAATGGGGAGCGATAATGACTTCCGTAAAGACTTCCACCATGGCTTTGGCGGTTTTGGCATCCACGGGTTGATTTAACGCCACTATCCCTCCAAACGCCGAAAGCGGATCACATTCTAAGGCACGTTTATAGGCTTTTTCAATGTTCACACCCACCGCTACGCCACAGGGTTGCGTATGCTTGATAATCGCCACGGCTGGCTCATCATCAAACTCACAAATCAAACCCCAAGCGGCTTCCATATCCACAATGTTATTATAAGAAAGTGCCTTACCTTGAAGCACCTTAAAATCGACTTCATCAGGACGAATCGCAAATAAAGCCGCCGACTGATGCGGATTTTCACCGTATCGCATACTTTGCACGTTATGAAGTGTTACGTTCAAAGAAGTGGGGAACTCTAAATCTTGAGCGTGTTCTCCCAAGGCTTCACTCAACAAAGACGACGACATCCAACCGCTAATGGCGTTATCATAACTAGAAGAAAGCTGAAATGCCGAAAGGGCGAGGCGTTTACGCAAACCCAACGAGGTTTCGCCTTGATTAGCGACCAAATCCATTAAAAACGCTTCATATTGACTCGGGCTAGAAAGAACCGTAACATCGGCATGATTTTTAGCAGCAGCTCGAATTAAGGAAGAGCCACCAATATCAATCAGTTCCACCATAGCATCAGGGTTTTGAGCCGTTTCTTTTTGAGAGAGCCCCATAGTAAAGGGATACAAATTCACCACCACCACATCAATAGGATAAACGACATCCTGCATGTGAGACGGCTTGTCTCGCTTGGCTAAAATGCCTGAAAACACTGTAGGATGAAGGCTTTTAACACGCCCTTCCAAAATTTCATCAAAGCCTGTTACGGCGGAAAGATCCACCACGTCCAAGCCCGCTTCTTCTAACACACGACGAGATCCGCCTGTGGCAATGAGTCCAAATCCAAAACGCTTTTGCAAGCGAGTGGCAAGTTCAACCACGTGGGTCTTGTCCCAAACGGAGATAAAGGCGTATCGGCCAGGTGTAGAAGTGGTCATGGGGGATTGTCCTATTTATATTTCAGTTTAATGCTAAACCATTTTAGAATATCATAAATAAAAATCGGATTCCAATCCGCAGGGTGTCATCAAAAATTATGACAAGACACTTGCACTTTGTCCTGTTTTCACTATGATAAGAGGAGTCCTTGCCTAAGTGGCGAAATGGTAGACGTGCATGTTTCAGGGACATGTGGGGGTAACCCCGTGGAGGTTCAAGTCCTCTCTTAGGCAATTATTTTGACTTGTGCTATAATATCTGTGATATTGAGCTGTTTTTATGCCTTAGGAGGTTACACTTATTTCTACATCGTATTCCAAATCAGCTGGGCAGGGAGAAAAAACCAAAGGCCCTCAATTTTTAACCCCTCGCATTCGTGCGACAGAACTCCGTCTTATTCAAGAAGAAGAGACCACCATTGTTTCTCGGGCAGAAGCGGAACGCTTGGCAGAAGAAACAGGCTTGGATTTATTGGTCATTAGCTTGGAATCCAGCCCCCCTGTGGTGCGTTTGATTGATTACGGCAAATTTAAATACGAACAAGAAAAAAAGCAACGTCTCGCCAAGAAAAAGCAACACGTTACCGAAATTAAAGAAGTCAAAATGACGGTTCGTATTGATGATCATGACTATCAGACCAAGCTCAATAACGCCAAACGCTTCTTGGAACATGGGGATAAAGTCAAGCTGACGCTCCGTTTAAAAGGCAGAGAAATTCAGCATCATAATTTAGGTGTTGATTTAGCCAAGCAGTTTGTATTAGACTTAGAAGAACTGGGGGCTGTAGATGGCAGAATCCAGACTCAAGGGCGCGTGATTTCCTGTGTTGTTTCACCGAAAAGCACCCCTTCAGTGAAGAAAAACTCATCAACACCTAAGTCGGCACCTCAATCGAAGGTTGCTCCTGCAACAGAGACGACAGAAGCCCCTTCAGCCGACACGAACGAATAGTCTCGTGGTAAAGGATGGTACATAATATGCCTAAAATGAAAACACACCGTGCAGGTGCCAAGCGTTTTAAGCTCACCGCTTCAGGTAAGTTAAAGCGTAACCAAGCAGGTCGCAGTCATATCAATACGAAAAAAGCATCGTCGCGTAAGCGCCGTTTGGATCGTATTGTGGGGGTGCATTCGGGAGATGCAGTGAAAATTGCACTTCAGTTGCCTTATGCCAAAATAGTACGTTAAGCGTTGCTTAATGTTTCTTTACATTATTGATTGACACTAGTAGTTTATCCCTTGTGCAGGCTTTTAAATCAATTTAAATTGTGCCTGTCAAGAACGGAAAAAGGAAAATAAGATGCGTGTTACTCGTGGTAACGTTTCTCGTAAACGTCATAAAAAAATTCTAAAACTGGCAAAAGGCTTTCGGGGCTCACGTTCCAAGCTCTTTAAAGTCGCCAACCAAGCGGTGATGAAAGCCCTTCGTTATGCGTACAGAGATCGTCGTAACAAAAAGCGTGATTTGCGTCGTTTGTGGATTGTTCGTATTAACGCAGCGGTGCGACTGGAAGGCTTGAGTTATAGCCGATTCATCAACGGCTTGCAGAAGTCAGGTATTACCGTGAACCGAAAATTCTTGGCAGAAATGGCGGTTTCAGCTCCCGATGCCTTCAAAAAAATTGTGGATGAAGCCAAAAAGCACATCGCTGTTTAGCTAAATTTCAACACAAAAGAGAAGGCAAATGCCTTCTCTTTTAGTTTAGACTTATCTTGTTTAGACCTATCCCTAGAAAGATTGTGATGCTTGAAGTCAATGCCCTTGTTTTGCAAGATCCCACCACACCGCCTGTGCTATTGTTTCTCGCACTCTTGGGATTGATTGTGGGTTATCTTTCAGGACTCTTAGGGATTGGGGGAGGGCTACAAATGGTACCGGGATTGATTCTCATTCCCCCTGTCTTACTGGGAGGGGACTTGGTTTCGGCTTCTTCTGCCACAGGGATTGCCGCCGTTCAGGCTCTTGCCAGCTCGAGTTCATCGACTTATGTACATCTCAAAAATAAGGTGATGAAAAAACGTTTTGTGATGCTTTTTGGGGTGCCGTCCGTTTTGGGAGGCTATATCGGTTCTTATCTGTCTGCCTCGTGGTCTCGTACCGTGATTTTGAGTATTTTGGTGCTTGCACTCACTGCCACGTTGATTTTAGGCATCCGTAAGTATGTGATGATGCTCACCAATAAGCAGGTGCAAGAAGTTCAAGACTTTATCGAAGACTGGGACACCTTGTGGGGTAAGCGAGGCATGATTATCCCCTATTCGCTTGCCATTGGGGGGCTTTCAGGTATTGTCGGTATGGGAGGAGCAGTCTTTTTTGTCCCGTTTATGACGGAACTTTTAAAAATGCCTGTTCGTCAAGCCATGATTACAGGAACTGGGGTCGTTATTTTAACCTCGTTAGGGACGGTGATTGGCAAGTGGCAGGCGGATGTAATTCCATGGGCATTAGCGATTGGGATTTCAGCAATTGCCTTTTTCGGGGGATGGTTGGGAGCGAAATCTCAGGCGAAACTTAAAAATAAACATTTACGTCTGTTGCACTTATTATTGGTTACTTGGGCGATGATTGAAACCTTGCGTAAAATTTCTGAAACGTGGTAATGCCGCTAAAATAATGCCAACAACGACAAAGAGAAGGCTAATCCACTGCGAGGCGGAAAGCGTATTGTGAATGATGAGTTTGTCGCCTCTTAAAAATTCAAGTCCAAAACGCAGTAACCCATAACCGATGCAAAAGATAAGGGCGTTGCGTCCTCTTTGATGAGGGGAAATCGGTACAAGCATGAGTGCCATGAGCAAAAATGCCCCAAAACTTTCGTATAATTGTACAGGATGCACCCCCTGTCCTAAACTCGGATGATGCAACGGAAATTTTACCGCCAACTGTTGAATCTGGCAAATCGTACCGTAACAACAACCCGCCAAAAAACAACCGATTCGCCCCAAAGCTAAACCCAGTAAAACACCAGGTAAAAAGGCATCGACCAAAGACCAAAGGGAATAGCGACTCCGCCACGCCAAAAGCAAAAACACCATTAGCCCTCCGATGAATCCACCGTACCACACCAAGCCACCGTTCAACAACATAAACCCAAGCGGATTTTGCCAAAACAAATCAGGGAAATAAAAGGCATGCAAGCCCCTAGCCCCGAGAAAGGCAGCAATCATCATCAGCAGAATCCAAATGGGGAGAAACTCAAAATCCCCGACACTTTTATGGAGTTGCTTGGCGATGAAAATCGTCCCCACAATCATT
Source organism: uncultured Vampirovibrionales bacterium (assembly GCA_964506805.1). Taxonomy (GTDB): domain Bacteria; phylum Cyanobacteriota; class Vampirovibrionia; order Vampirovibrionales; family JAJTHC01; genus JAJTHC01. The sequence continues at coordinate 17,284 of CAZDMD010000016.1, forward strand.
CCCAAGGCAATCATAAAACCGTAGCTGTAAACGGTTAAATCCATGAACTGGAATAAAATAGGGTGCATCAGGAAGGCACTTTCGCTTGAATGTGGCTTAATGCCACCGCTTTATCATCAAAGTCAATGGTTTCATGGGCGAGAATTTGATACGTTTCATGCCCCTTGCCTGCCAGTACGATAATATCTTGCGGACTCGCCCAGTCGATAGCAGCCACAATAGCAGTGGCTCTATCGGCGATGACTTTGACCGTGTCAGAAGAGACTTGCGTTAAGCCTGTTAAAATATCAGCGATAATTTGATCAGGATCTTCACTACGGGGATTATCACTGGTAACCACGATTTTATCCGCCCATTTTTCGGCAATAGCGGCCATTTTAGGACGCTTGGTCGCATCTCGATCCCCCCCACATCCAAAAAGAGCAATGAGCTTTCCACCTTCTGGCAAGACGGCTTTCGCCGATTTTAAGACGTTGTCCAAACCGTCAGGGGTATGGGCATAATCAACAATCACATAAGGATTTTGCGAAATGACTTCAAAACGGCCTCTCACACCTGCCTGCTGTTCAAGCGTTTCCACAATTAAAGGTAAAGGAATCCCCAAACCGATGCCTGCCCCAATCGCGGCAAGTGCATTGTAAACACTGAATTCACCTGCTAAGCGAATGTTTAACGAGACGTTGCCAACAGGGGTTTCCACGTCAAACGATGAGCCTGCAATCGTAAAGCGGACGTTTCTCGCACGGATGTTGGCGGATTCACTATGAATACCAAACCGCAAGACGTTGACCCCTTCAGGACACGCCTGAATAAACGTCTCATGCCACGCGTCATCCACATTGATAACCGCCGTTTTGCCTTGAACTGGTTTACCGTAGCTTAATCCCTTAAAAAGCAAGGCTTTCGCTTGGGCATAATTTTCCATGGTGATGTGATAGTCCAAGTGATCCTGTGTGAGATTGGTAATAACGGCGACTTCAAAATCACAGGTGGCGCTTCGGTGCTGTTCCAAAGCATGAGAACTCACTTCCATCACCACAGATTCCGTGCCGTTTTTCAGCATATTGGCTAAATGCGTCTGTAAAGAATCCGCGAGGGGGGTGGTGTGTCCTGTTTCTTCAAAGTCATGGGTGTTGTCTCGCACGCCCAAAGTGCCAATGAGTCCCGTTGCCTTGCCCGATGCGTTTAAGAGCTGTTCAATCAGATGCGTTACCGTTGTTTTACCGTTGGTGCCTGTTACGCCCACACATTGCAGATGCCGAGCAGGCACGCCCGCCATAAAGGCAGAAGCGAGGGCAAAAGCGTGCGTCGTATTTGTTACCTGTACAACAATCGCCGACTCTTGCCCTGTTACTTCGTAACGCCCTGCTTGAACAAAGAGAATGGGCGTTTGAGCGGTTAAGGCTTGGGGGATGAAGCGATGAGCATCCGTATGACTACCGACTAAAGCAAAAAAAGCGGTACTCGCATTTAACGCCTGCGTGTGAGAGGCAATGGCTTCAAAATCCGAAATTGCTCCTTCGTTGCCTGAGTGGAGCAGTCGTGTATCGAGTTCAGGGGCTTCTGTTTTTAAAAAGCGGATAAGGTCAGAAAGATGCGTCATAGACTTGCCCCTCAAAATAGTTTTACACCATTAACAAAGGCGTTATGGCAAGACCATAACGCCTTATTATTATATCCATTTAGTACTGATTGAAAATACCGTTGACTTTTTCGGTGATTTCAAGGGCTTCACCCATAGGACGCTGCCACATGTTACGACCAAAAATCAAGCCCACCGCACCTGATTTAAAAGCGGTATGCACGTTATCGTACAACTCATCATGGCTGACTTTAGAACCACCTGAGAAAATGACTTTGGTTTTGCTTCCTGCGGCGTTCACCACAGAACGAGCGGCTTCTAAAGCGTTGTACTGTAATTCATTGTAAGGAACAGGATAAGTAGAACGCTTGGATTCGCTAATTTCAGGGTAATTCACTTTCACAATATCAGCCCCTAATTCGGCCGCCACACGAGCAGCATATTGAACGGCGTACAAGCTGTTTTTACCACCTTTTTTATCCACATCACGCCCACGAGGGTAAGCCCACATGATAATCGGCATACCGTACTTTTCGCATTCACGACGCACTTCACGGAACTGAGCAATATCTTCATCTTGACGAGGAGAACCCACAAACAAGGTATAGCCAATCGCATCGGCTCCCAAGCGAACGGCATCTTCTACCGTAGAAGTCAACGGAGAAAACGCCTCTTCATCCGAAGGAATACAGGTTTTTCCGTTTAATTTTAAGACAAGGGGGATTTTACCTGCGTAGTCATGGTAGTATTTTTCAGCCAAACCAATGTGTAAGGCAATCGCAGAAAAGTTGCCCTCCATGGCTAATTTATATTGAAAATCAGGATTCGCACATTCCATGACGTTATTATTGTCATCAAAGAAATCAACAGGCCCATGCTCTAAGCCTTGATCGATGGGTAGTACCATCAATTTGCCATTACCAGGTCCGAATTGATACATCAAACGCTGTAAACGTACTTTTTTCCCTGTGGAAAGATTTAAAGAGTCGAGTGTAGACGTGGGGGTCGTTAAAACAGTTGTCATCATAGAATATATTCCTTGTAAACAAGTAAATGTGGCTTAAGAAGCTATTAATATCCTAACAAAAAAAAGAAAAAAGACAAGATAAAAGTATCGGGGCGACTATTTTTTAGCGAGGCACATGTAACACAAATGTTACAAAGTGTTGCTTTCAATCCGTTCAGAGTCATCTTATTTAGGGGGATACGACTTTCGTCAAATGGCTTTCATCCTTTAAGTGAACGAAGTGAACAACGGACGCATTTAAAACTTGCTATGATAACCAGTACTCAAACCGTATCTCATACAGTGTATTATGACTTTTAGAAAAGGATGCCTACCACCATGATGGTTCGACACTCTTCACTTGACTACAATAACAGCGGCACAATGGATATTGAAAACCCCTTTCGGCTGATTGAATTTGAAGATGATAATCAAGCCGAGTTAGATGCTGATGCCAAAGAAGCCGACAAGCAACTCGAAGTCGGCTCTAGTGAAGATTCAGTGCGGATTTACCTTCAACAAATCGGACGGATTAAACTGCTAGACGCTCAAGGCGAGCTGGATTTAGCAAAACGTATTTTTGAAGGCGATGAAGAGGCGAAAAACAAGTTGGTGCGTTGCAATTTAAGGCTAGTGGTTTCCATTGCTAAAAAATACATCGGGCGTGGGCTGTCTTTTTTAGATGTGATTCAAGAAGGCAATTTGGGATTGATTCGTGCAGCAGAAAAGTTTGATTACCGAAAAGGCTTTAAATTTTCAACCTATGCCACGTGGTGGATTCAACAATCTATCGTGCGAGGCATTTCTGAGAAGTCTCGGATGATTCGCCTGCCCATTCACATGATTGAACTACTGACAAAGATGCGAAAAGTCCAGCATCAGCTCAGCCACCAGTTGAATCGTCAACCCACGAATCAAGAAATTGCCGATGCAATGGATGTGCCTGTCATTAAAATAGACTCCATTGTGCAAGCGACGCAAACCTCCTTGAGTTTGGAAACGCCTGTGAATACCAAAGATGAAAAAGCCACGTTGGCGGATTTTTTGGTCGATGAAAACCATATCGCCCCTGAACACCAGCTACAAAATGATGCGTTAATTCGAGACGTGAATCAGGTACTCAACATGTTACGTCCTCGTGAGCGAGATGTGGTCAAACTCCGTTTTGGTATTATGGATGGCAACCGTCGAACGCTTGAAGAAATCGGGCAACTGTTTGGGGTGTCTCGTGAACGCGTGAGGCAGATTGAAACCCGTGCCGTGAATAAACTGCGTCGCTTGTGCCGTTCCAATAGCACCATGTACAATCTACGCAATTATTTGAAAGAAAGCTAGGTTGTGATGACTATATCAAGCGTGTAAAAGCCCTATACTTAGAGAAAATAGTGTGAAAGAGTAAGACCTATGAATGCCAATCGCTACGAACGCTTAAAAGCAAGACTCATTGAAGCCAATGAAAATACAAGTCTAAAAGTAGATAAACAAGATTCGCTCCACTATGGGAGAAGTTTTGACCGCTTAAAAAGCCATCTCACTGAGCTAGGCAACATCTCAGCACAGAGGGGGAGTCAAAAACAAATCGAACCTAAGCAAATCGAAGAAGAGTCGAGCAGAGTCCCCGCAGCCAGCTGGTCGACACCGATTGCAATTTTACCCTCATCTACTTTTTCTGAAAAAGAATATCCCCATTTAAAAAAAGATGCTACAATAGGTACAAATGTTAGCCCTAATTTTTCAAAATTACACGAAACAGGAGTTTCTGCTATGAGCAAAAGCTATACTGATCTTTCTAACCCTTCGACCTTTGAAGAGTCTCAAGCCCTTGATTTAGAAGATTCTTTGTTGGATTCGGTTTATGCCTCTAGCGTCTCTAAAAATGAGTATAACATCGAAGACAATATCACCAATGCGTCTGCTTCTTTGGATTTTGAGAGTTTAGATGCCTTACCAATGCCTTCTCCTGAAGTGGCGTTTGTCCGTAAACCTCAATTGTCTATGAATCACTTGGCAGAACCTAAGCCGATGTATGATACCGAATATACCAACAACGTCAAAACCTTGATTAACTTGGTCAATAATTTGCCTGAAGGGGTTACCAAACAAACGGGGGCTCAAATCATTCGCCTTACGATGGAAGCCATGGGCATTGCCATGGAAGAAGTTTTATCTGAAGCTCAATCGGCACAATCTGAGATGCTCGAAGCGGTGCGGGGCAACATTAAAAAAATTGAAGAATACAAAACAGTGATTCGTAAGCTGGAAACAGATATTAAGCACTATCAGGGCAAAGCCAATGAATTGTCTGAAATAATTGACCTCTTTATTTTGTCGAGTTCTAAAATTTCAGAATAATGCCGTTTTTTAAATAATTTTATCCCCGAGCCACGCTAGTAGTGAAAGATAACTAATATACATGGAAAGATCCATGACCGTGGTAATAAAGGGACCTCCCACGCCTGCGGGGTCTTGCTTGAAAATGAACTTAATCGTATACGGAATCAAAATACCCATCATGGCAGAAAAGCAATTCCCCACTAAAATGTAGGACATCAACAAAAGGCTTAACGTGAGATGCCCGTACATTAAATAGGATGCTCCCCCTAAGATAATCGCAAACGAAGTGGCAATCATTCCAGCGACTCGTAACTCTCTCAACACTTGCTGGCGAATGTTCAACGGATTGATTAAATCTAAAGCAATACCGCGTACACTAATGGTATCACTTTGCGTACCGATATTCCCTGAAAGCCCACACAGCAAGGGTAAAAACGAAAAAGCCGCCACCGCTTGGGAGACGGTATCTGTAAAAAAGCCGATGATACTGGCAACACACAATTGCCCCACAAGGGTAACGCTCAACCATGGGACTCGCGCCCGAAAGGCATAAATAGAACGCCCCATAAGCAAATCCCGCTCGTCGACTTCTTCATCCACCCGAATCCCCGACGTACGGAACAAATCTTCTTGAGACTCCTCATCAATAACGTCAATCACATCATCCAACGTAATAATCCCGATCAGTCGATTCTCTTCATCCACTACGGGCATAGCAAGTAAATTGTAGTATTTACGAAAGATATTCGCCACCAACTCTTGGTCAAAGCCTTCATGCACGCTTTTGATTTCATCTGTTAAAGCCACTTCTAAGAGGGGACGCTCAAGAGTTTTGTAAGCGAGTAGAATGGTTTTAAGACTCACGACACCCACCAGCCCACCTGTTTCATCGGTTAAATATAAATAGTAGACAAAATCATGTTCATCCGCATTTTGCAGGACTTCAATCGCTTCGCCAATGGTAGCGGTTTGAGCAATACTCACATAATCAGTGGACATAATCCCTGCTGCGGTATCAGGCGATTCCAAGAGCAATTCATGGAGCGATTTGGTTTCGGCATCTTGAGGTAGCTCCCCCAAAACACGCTTGGCTTCTTCGGTGCTGAGTGCTTGAAGCAAGTCGACCGCATCATCGGCAGGCATGGCTCGAATAATACGACTGAACTTGACAGGGTTTAAATGTCGAATAAAATAGTGTTGATGTTCGGCATCAAGTGCATTTAAGATATGGGCGGCAAAACTAGGGGTAATGGCTTCTAAGCACACCAAGCCTTCTTGATGAGTCAACTCGCCTTCAAGGGCATCGGCAATATCGGCAAAGTGAAGGGTATTGAGATATTGACGCAAGGAAAAACGGGGCTGTTTTTTATAGATGTGTTCTCGAACTCGCCCTGCAATGATGTCCCGTAAGGTCTCACGGGTTTGACGCAGCTGGGCTTCGTGATCCGCCACAATAGGGGACTCTAAATCGATGTACTCTGCTTCATGTGAAGAAGATGATGTGGCCTCTGTCATGGACAATCCCCTTATCGTCTGTTTGACTTCGCTTAACTTATTCGGCTCGTAATTTTCGGTTCATCAACGAACGAATCATCATTTCCCCTGAAATCCCTGTTCCACTCACGGCATGAACGACTAGCTCCACAATGGGCATGTCTAAGTGCCTTTGCTTGGCAATATCATGCACGGCTCGAGCCGTTTGCACGCCTTCTGCGACCACTTTCATATCCGCTAAAATCGCCTCCAAACTTTCCCCTTTGCCAAGTCGAAACCCCACTTGAAAGTTGCGGCTCAAAGGCGAATTACAAGTCGCCAACATATCCCCTAAGCCTGCCAAACCGTAAATCGTGGACTCTTCCGCCTGCTGTTCCAAACAAAAACGAGCCATTTCCGCAAGTCCCCTTGTGAGCAAAGAGGCTTTGGCATTGTCGCCTAATTCTTTCGCTGTCATAAAACCACTGGCAATGGCAAATACATTTTTCGTAGCCCCTGCCAACTCCACGCCTAAGACATCGGTATTGGTATAAAGCCTAAATTGCCTGTCGCAGTTGAGCATTTCTTGTAGATGCTTGGCAACGTCTAGGGTATCAGCAGAAATGGTGCAAGCAGTCGGCAGGCCTTTTAATATCTCTTTGGCAAGTGTTGGCCCTGACAAGACCCCCACCTGATGCGTCGGGAAGACCTCCTTTAAAATCAGAGACATCGGCTTCAGCGAAGGATACTCCAAGCCTTTTGAGGCATTGACCAGTATCGCATGAGAGGGCAAGGCGTTCGTTTGAGCAATGGCTTCGGCTACTTCTCGGGTGGCTTTGGCGGTTACGACAAATAATACGGCATCTGCTCCTTGCACGGCATGAGTTAAATCGGCGGTGATTTCAACGTTCTCGGGGATTTCCATGTCCACAGGGAAATGAATGTGTCGATTCTCATTAAAATCGGCTACTTTTTCGGCATTACGCCCCCATAGGGTAACCTGCATGCGGGGTTTATCAGGATCTCTCATTTGGCTTTTGGCCGCCAACCATGCCAGTGTCAACCCCCAACTTCCTGTTCCCAGTATACAAAGTTTCTTATGGTCTATTTTTTTTTCTTCCAAAGTCATCATAGTCAAAAACCGATTTGAATCCTAATTTACTTAGATTTTATTTTCTGTGCCTGCCCATAAACGTTTAAGGTTATCTCGATGACGCAAAATCACAAAGAAACAGGCAAGGCTCGCAAAGATGACATAGGGCATGGGACAGTGGAATAAATACATCACAATAGGAGCTGAAATCGCCGTCATCAATGAACCGATTGAAACGGTGCGAGTGAAGAAAATTGTAAGCCCAGCAATACTTGCCAAAAGCAATGCAGACAAGGGTGATAACGCAGCAATCACACCTAAGGAACTCATGGCACTTTTACCGCCTTTAAAATTAAGGAAAATCGATTTAGAATGTCCGAAAATCAAGATGAATCCTGCCACCACATGCAACCAAGGCATTTCGGTAAAATTTTGCGTCAACACCCAAATCGGTAAAAAGGCCTTCGTAAAATCTAAAAGATACACCGCAAAGCCTGCGGGCTTCCCACAGAGCCGCATGACATTTGTACCCCCTGTGTTCCCACTGCCTTCGCTTGTAATATCTTTTTGAAAGACGAACTTGGCGATCAAATAACCCATGGGAATCGCACCCATGAGATAGGCAATCAGCAAACAGGTTAGCCACAAGAGCCATATCGGCATTGAGGATAAAAAGGCGTAAAAGGCATTAAGCATGGGAAGGTGTCCTGCATCATCACTAAGATGCTTTTATTTTACCCCAAAGACACAATTTGTACTAGCTCTATAAATCACAAACAAAATCAAAGAGAAGAGCGCTTACCCTGCTGTTGACGCAAAAACTCATACAAAACCACTGCCACTGAATTGGATAAATTATGACTCCTCACCCCTTCTACCATTGGGATGCGAATGGCGTGTGCCGATTCTCGACGCAAGAAATCAACAGGCAATCCCTTAGTTTCGCTTCCAAAGACCAAAATCGCCTGTTCAGGAAAGTCCACCTCCCACAGGTTTTGCGTTGCCTTGGCACTCAAATAAAACAACGGTGTCCCCTCAGGATGCTCTTTCAACACATCGTTAAAGTCATAGGTGTGTCGTGGAGGTGCTAACTCTTCATAATCCATCGCCGAGCGACGCAAGCCTTTGTCATCGAGGCGAAAGCCTAAATTTCCCACCAAAAAAAGCGGACTCCCTGTACAAGCAGCGAGTCGAGTAATGTTACCCGTATTTTGTGGGATTTGAGGCTCAACCAAGACAATGGTTGCCCCACTGGCTTCAGACAAAAACGCAGAAGAGGTATCGACATTCGGATACAAATGCTGTTCTTCAGAAGTCATCGGCATTTTGGGTGCATGGTGAGTCGTCATGAATCGAGCCTATCGCATCACGGAAACGCGTCCGTCATATTCGGTGAGTTCTAACACTTTTTGATACGCAGGATCATTCAAAATACGCTCGGTTCCCACCACCACACAAGAAAGGGGGTCATTCGCCACAAACACGTTGACTTCGACTTCGCTTTGAATCAAGGTATCTAATCCCGAAAGCAAAGCACCGCCCCCTGCGAGCATAATGCCACTGTCCATAATATCGGCTGCCATTTCAGGAGGCGTAACGGCTAAAGTGCGTTTAATGGCTTGCACGATTTCATCGACAATCGGCAAGAGGCATTCTCGAATTTCAGACGTTGTAATCGTAACCGTGGCAGGCAAACCTGTATTCAAATGAATGCCACGCACATCCATTTTCTCTTCCACGACATTATCCGACGCACTACCAAGCGTGTGCTTAATGTCTTCTGCTGTACGTTCCCCAATGGCAAGGGAATGTTCTGTTTTAAGATAATCTTGAATCTGCTCATTCATTTGATCGCCTGCAATACGTAAGCTATCTCTCACCACAATGCCATTCAAACTCAAAACGGCAATTTCGGTGGTACCGCCCCCAATATCGACAATCATCGAACCTGTGGGTTTATCAACAGGCATGCCTGCCCCAATGGCAGCGGCCATCGGCTCATCCACAATGTAAACGTGTCGTGCATCCGCTGAAAAGGCAGCATCCCCCACCGCACGACGCTCCACTTCAGTTGCTTCACTCGGCACACAAACCACCACACGCCCCAACGCCCCTGTAAAGACGTTATTATTGCCTGCGGTTACTTTAGAGATAAACTCACGCAACATGGCTTCTGCCCATTCAAAATCGGTAATCACACCTTCTCTCAACGGACGCACCGCTTGAATGTTGGTAGGCGTTCTACCCATCATCGCACGAGCTTCTAGCCCCACTGCCAAAACTTGCGGTGGCATCTGACTGGTGTCAATCGCCACCACAGAGGGTTCTCTTAGCACCACACCTTTTTTTGAACTACAAATTAACGTATTGGCTGTCCCTAAATCAATTCCCAAGTCCTGCGTTTCTAATCGATTACCAAACCAACTAAACCAATTTAAAAATTTCACAGTTAATAAAGCTCCTTGGGATTGAAATACAACTCAATACAAAAAATGAAGACTCGGTATACAGCGAATTACATACCAGGTAGTTTGAGTCCAGGAATGTTAAGCCCTTTGGTTAAAGCCCCCATTTTGGATTGCGTTTGTTCCATAATGGATTTCGTCAACTCTTCTAAGGCTTCTACCACCAATTTACCGCAGTCTTTGGAATCTAAACCAGAAGCAATATCGACTTTCCAGTTTTCAAATTTACCTGAGCAAGACACGCTCACACGCCCACAGGAAGACTTGCCTTCAAAAATCGCATTCGCCAATTCTTCTTGAATTTTGACCATTTGATCTTGCATTTTTTTAGCTTGACTCATCATTTTTGCCATATCGAACATCATATATCGTACTCCTTAAAAACCACGACCACTCTATTAAAGTAAAGATGATTCTCATCATAACAGAAACAATTTTTTATGCTATACTCAATTTTAAAATCGCTCAAACATGAGGTTATCATGATAACACATTCTTTTTGGCACACGCCGTTTCGCTTGGGTTGGATGCTCAAAACCGCTCTACTTCAAACAGGTCGACACGCCGATGTGTTGTATCCGCTCTTTACGATTGTCTTATTTTCAGGTTTTTTAAGTCCCTCTCTGGCTCAATTAGAGTCGGGGACTTCCGCCGTCCTGCTATGGCAAGGATTAAGCATCATCTTGACGTTGACCTTGATGACAGGCTGGATGCAAACCGTCAACGCTCGTACTTGGTTGATGATGCTAGATGAAGCGAAACAGCATCCTTTACTTTTGCTGGACGGCGTTTCGATGCCTTCCCCTCTCCCTAAAAAAGAACCCCCTTCGGAGACAAGCGCTTGGATGATTCCCCTGCAGCGTCATGCCGAAGATACTGCGACTGTGCAGGAATCCGCCAAAACAGACCGTCCTTGCCTGTTACGTCCAACGCTTACGCCTTTTTTTCAAGGGATTGGGCGCTTTGCCGTCAGGAGTCTCGTGGTGAATGGGGTGCAAACGCTTGTTTTCGCTTTGGCGGTTCTGTTGCCTTTTTTTGTTATCTTTAAATTATATGGTCTCCCTACCCTCTTAGGGGATTTAACGCCTGAACGCTTAAATACGTTTGCTTCTATGCCTTCGCCTGAAATTAAAGCCCTTATTTTAAAACAGTCGCCTGAACAAGTCCAGCTCATTAGTACTTGGATGATAGGCTTATTTGTGGCGATGATCCAAGCACTGTTGGTATTTTTACTCACCGTATTATGGTGGCCAACACTATTGGTCAGCGATACGTCCCCAGCAGAGGCCTTTAGATTGCAACTCCGCTACTTTAAATACGACTATTTGCGTGCCATCTTGGTGGCGTCTTCTCAAGTGGGATTGCTCGGGCTTTTTATTCTATTACCTGCGACGTCTTCCCCTAGCTTATTGCTTAACATCGTCCTGCAAGTGGGACTCTTTTTTGGTTTTGTGTTTTCGACGCATTTTGCATTTATTTATGTGTACAGTCTGTTGCGACCTGCCTTTATTCCCAAGCAAATTCAGTCTGAACTGCTCAAAAAAAAGGGGACGACGCTTTCTGCTATCGTTTAGTCGCCATCGTTTAGAGATGTATAGTCGATTAAATATATTCCCGTACAGTGTCTATACTTTGTCGCTACGATGAT
>CAZDMD010000017.1:0-14526 GCA_964506805.1 uncultured Vampirovibrionales bacterium
GACTGAACAAAATTATCGTAGCGACAAAGTATAGACACTGTGCGGGAATATATTTTATCGACTATATATTAAACATAGTGATTATTAGATCCATCTCTCTTAAGAAGGGAATAAAACGCCATGCCTGTTGATGTAACCGCAATGTGCCGCTCTTTTTTACCGAATAACCCGAGAATGGCGGAAATTATTTTAGCCGTTTGTAAGGAAACCTACAAAGTCCGCTGTTTGCCTCGCGATTTAGTGCGAACGTTGGTGAATCGGGGGATGCAGGAAATCAGGCGTTCAGGACATGAGTTTATGCGAGAACCCGAATTTTATCAAAATATGATGGAACATGCCCGTAGTTTGAATAGTCGTTATCGAGGTGAAATTGCCCGACTCAATAATACAGGGATTAAGCAAGCATTTTAAGGAGGTCGGTGTGTTTTAAGAAAATGAATGATAGGCTCCCATGACGTAATGCGTAAGTGCGACGATTGATAATCTCCCAAATGCCAAACGCCCCCTTCATCTTGGTGATTGAGGTACACATCACTGGCAAGCGGAGGCAATTCGTCTTTGCTAATAAGACTTCGCAGGTTGTAATCAAACCACGTTTGACCTTCTTGATAGTGATTCCACTCATCTTCCAAATAAATCTCAAAACCTTCCACATGTGCATTAAACCAATCACGCATTTGATTAAGACGTGTGTATAAATCGAATGATTCATCCGAAAGTAGGGATTGCAATTGAGAGACAATCCCCCCTACCGCATCAGTTTCAATCGGACTAGCCAAGTGCTTGAGGCTCTAGGTCTTCCGCCACACTGCTACTGCCACCAATGACATCCACCGCATCTAAGGCTTCTTTGTCCGCTTCTATTTTGGCACGCACTTTGGCATCGATTTCCGCCATCATCTCGGGATTTTCCATAATAAAATCACGAGCCTTTTCACGCCCCTGCCCCAATCGGGTTTCACCGTAGCTAAACCAAGTCCCTGATTTTTTAATAATTCCCATTTCAGTGGCGACATCAATCACAGAACCTTCCACACTAATGCCTTTGCCGTATAAAATATCAAATTCAGCGATACGGAAGGGAGGAGCCACCTTGTTTTTTACGATTTTACACTTGACGCGATTACCGTATTCCACGCCGTCTTTTTTCAGGATTTCAATTCGACGAATATCCATCCGCAACGAGCAATAAAACTTTAAGGCATTACCCCCTGTGGTCGTTTCAGGGTTTCCCATATACACGCCTATTTTTTGACGCAACTGGTTAATAAAAATAACCGTCGTTTTGGTTTTACCCACCACAGCGGTCAGCTTTCGCAAGGCTTGAGACATCAAACGGGCTTGTAAACCCATGTGAGCATCGCCCATATCGCCTTCAATTTCAGCTTTCGGTACAAGTGCCGCAACAGAATCCACCACCACGACATCCACCGCCCCTGAACGCACCAACTGCTCGGTAATTTCAAGCGCCTGCTCGCCTGTATCGGGTTGAGAAATAAGTAGTTCATCGATATTCACGCCTATTTTTTTGGCGTAAACGGGATCAAGGGCATGTTCGGCATCTACAAAGGCAGCGATGCCTCCTTTTCTTTGGGATTGAGCGATTAAGTTCAGGGTCAAGGTGGTTTTACCGCTCGATTCAGGGCCGTAAATCTCCACAATCCGCCCACGAGGAATCCCCCCCACCCCTAAGGCGAGATCTAACGATAATGCCCCTGTCGGGATGACTTCTAAATCAAGAGAAGGACGATCCCCCAAACGCATAATTGAGCCTTTGCCAAAATCTTTTTCAATTTTATCTAGCGTAAAAGCGAGAGCTTGCTTACGTGCTTCATAATCGGCACCTGACAAATCAGCGGGGGCTTCAAGAGGGGTGGAGTTGCGAGCCATAAAGATACATCCTTGTTAAATTGTTGACTTTCTTTATTATAGAACAAATAGTCAAAAAGAGAAATAAAAAGATTGAAAGCGTAGATTCAACATATAGTCGATTAAATATGTTTCCGAACAGTAGGCTAGACGAGGAGCTTAGATTATTTTGTTCAGTCATGTAGGTGCTATCTACACGTTTTTTAAACTCTTTCACAAAATAATCTAGGCTCCTCGTCTAGCCATCTCTACAAAAAACTCTAAAAACGACTATGGAGTCTTTTAAAAGCAAATCGGCTTGATGTTGACGCATCAAGCCGATTTGCTTTTCAGGCAGTGTAAAATCTTTTAGACTAACTTACTTAAATCCAATCCTGGAGGAATTAAGACCTCTTCAATCGGAATAATCACCGATTGATTGGTGGCGGCCACCGCTTTTTCACCTTTGACAATCTGACGACCGTTAATCACTCGAGGGGCATCCGCCGAGCCTGAAAGCACGTTGAAATCCGTGCTATCCTCTCGCAAGGAATCAAAGGGTTGCGTACTACCATTCGGTGTTACGGCTTTGGCACTGACGTGATACTCTAGGATTTGTTTTAAAATCCCCTTGTTTTCAGGTTTAAGCAAGGCGGTTTTGACTTTAGGATCTAACTTATTAAAGGCTGCTTCGGTTGGGGCGAGAATCGTTACAGGCTTACTTTTTTCAGCATCTTGTAAGGTCGTAACTAAGCCTGCCGACCCCAATAACTCATTGAGCGTTTTTAGATTCGTATTATTTTTCAATACATTTTCAGCGGACGCATTCGCCGTAGGGTTCGGTGTCGGTTCTGGACTAGGGGTTAATCCCACCAGCTTGGTCAAATCTACATCTGGTGGAATCAGAATCTCATCAATCGGAATGACGACGGTTTTATTGTCTAAGGTTTGAGCAGGCTCACCATTGATAATTTGCTTACCATTGATAATCGTGGGGTTGCTTGCCGTTCCTGTTAAGACGCTTTTATCCAAGCTATCTTCTCTGATAGAGTTGATGTTTTGGGGTTCATCTTTAAAACTTACGGGTTTGTCTGCCACATGATACGCTAAAATTTTATCCAAAGTCGCTTTATTTTCAGGCTTTAAAAGGGCATCTTTCACATTCAAAGGCAATTTTTCAAAGGCTTTTTCAGTTGGGGCAAAAATCGTAACCGGCCCTTTACTTTCTTGTTCGCTAATGACTTTATCAAACTTAGACGCCTTTAAAACGGTTTCAAAACTTTCGAGCTTACTATTTTTAGCGACGGCATCCAAACTCGGGGCAAGCGGAGGCGGAAATAAATTATTAAAACTATTGCCGATAATCGCCATGAAAAAACGTCCTAATACGGGATTACGAAACAATCGACTAAAGGTATTGACCAAAAAGCCGTAATTCTTAGCAAAATAGGGAAGATTATCTTCTCGTGAACCGATCTTGCTGTTGTTTTGTTGAGTAGCATAGTCGGATAAAGCATTGTTATTATACATATCCACCACAGGCGAATTCTGTGCTAAAGGGGGGAGTCTTAAATTGCTATTTGTAAAATTAGGCAATCCGTTATTGTTATTGTTGATACTCATCAGTCAATCATCCTTCTATTGGAAGTGATACACACAGGTCATCTGAATAGGACGATGTCTGTATCGAAGAAGGAGTTATGAACTGAAACCATCTTAATACTTGTTTACAAAAAACGCCTGATAACGAGACGTTAAAAGGCGTTTAAATGGTATAAACAACTATACACTGCGAGCAGGGTGATTTTTTACTGAATGGAGAAGGTCATATTCACCACGCTTGTGATTTTTTTGTCAACGGTTGAGGTGTCGTACTGCCCATAATCACTGACATCCGTGCTATTCGGAGGCGTAATCTGAAACACACCACTAGAGGCATTTAACAAATTACCGACTTGATCGCCTGTTTCCTTCACCATGACTTTCGCCCGATCTTTGGCGTTTTTCGTGGCTTTGGCAATCAATTCCAGTTTTAAATCATCCAGCTTACTATAGAGATATTGTGGCGGATCGACTTCCACACCCAAGCCATTACCGACGAGCGTTTCTAACTTCTTGCTAATGCCTGCAATGCTTTCGATTTTTTGGGTTTTAAGCGTAATAACTTTGCTAAGATTATAGCCTGAAACCTTGTTGGTATCGTAGCCATTGTAATTTTTTTCGTACACAGTACTGACGTACAACATATTTTCTTGAATATCTTGAGCGTCAATCCCACTTTTTTCAAGTAAATCCTTTAAGGTTTTTAAATCGGCATTGAGTTTTTTGTATCCGTTGGCTTTTACGGGATTAAAGTTTGAAACCGTCATGCGCCACTCGGCAATATCGGATTTGACCTTCGTTTCAGCATAGCCTGTAACCGCCAGTTGAGACTGTTCTAGTTTTTTAAACTGAACCAAGCCCCCTGCCAAAATACTGGTTCCCACAATCACAGACGTTAAAATCACCACCACCAACGCCGATTTTCCATGCGTTTCAATCCATGCAAACATCTTATTCATCCTCTCACAACAGTAACCTAAACCATTTTACACCAAGTCAAGCGTCCTGTCGATTATTTATTGAACAAAAACATTGCCAAGCCAAGGGCTTCACTTTACACTTGAATCATGTTCAATTCACTCACGTCTAAAAATACACTTTCAACTTTACCCCCCATCTTACCCAAACGCTGGGGGAGTCGTTTGTATCTGGTGTTTTTAGGATGCCTCCCCTTTTCTAGCTTACTTTTAAAGATCGCGAGACGGGTACGACATCGACTTTTCCCTTATAAAGAAGTCGTCGAAGTCGGTAAATACACCATTCGTACAGGCACATGTAATCAATGCGGGGCGTGTTGTAAAAACTTATTTTTGACCTATGGCAAGCAGGTGATTCAAAGCGTAGAAGAGTTTAATGCCTTACAAAGCCTTCACCCTGATGAATACCAGTTTTTTGAACCCATGCACACCACCGAAACAGGGGTCGTGTTCAAATGTAATAATCTAGGGGAGGATAATTTGTGTCAAGATTATGAGGCACGCCCGATTTTTTGTCGTTCGTATCCCACCGAAGCAGGTATTTTGATGGGTGCAAAATTGCCACAGGACTGTAGCTTTACGTTTACGCCGATTGTACCATTTAAAGAAACCCTTGAAAAAACTAACCTTCACTCACATCAAAATAATACGCTTCAGGATGATGAAACACCAATGCCGAAGTTGACTGTTCAGGCGTGAGCATATAACTTTCGGTGAGCATCACCCCGATTTGCTCTCCTTCTAAGAGGCTCATCAACAAACGTTGATCCGCTAAATTAGGGCAAGCAGGGTATCCAAAACTATAGCGACTCCCTTGATACGCAGACGGCTTCAACAGTTGCAAGCCTGTTTTGCCCGCTTCTTTAGCCGTAATCCCTAATTCTTTACGGATTTGAGCATGCCAGTATTCGGCTAAGGCTTCCGCCATTTCGACTGAAAATCCATGATAGAGGTAGTACAACATGTAGTTACCTGCTTGAAAGAGGGTTTTGTCAAATTGAGCCGCCCCTTCCCCCATTGTAACCAATTGCAGTGCCAACACATCCTTTTGTCCTTCAGTGGTTTCTAGGATGTAATCGCTCAAGCACAGATTCTTTTTCCCTCCACGAGGGAACTGAAAACGTAGAATCTCTTGCTCGTGGTGTTGCGGATTGTAGACAATCACGGCATCCCCCTCCGCCAAAACAGGAAAGTAGCCATAGACCACTTTCGGCGAAAAAATAGCTTGGCTTTCCACCAATTCTTTTAGATTTTCAAACAAGGGTTGTACATGGCTTTGAATAAAACCTTCTTGCTCTTCAGGGGTTTTATCCCAACGGCGAAAGCCCCAATGCCCCGTCATCAACACTTTCGCATTCAAATAAGGATACACCTCGCTTAAAGGGATTTCATCTACCACCTTAACACCCCAAAACGGTGGCGTCGGTAATGAACGGATGCTTGAAACCTGACTGCGAGGGGCAGGTTTATCTTCTTTTGACTCTGCAAGACTTCCTTCTTGTTCGGCGGAGTTCACCAGTTCGCTTGGGGTCGGGGGTTGCGGTTCGGCATTCGCTGGTGGATGCCATGGCTTATGTTGAGCTTTGGCTTCCGCAATGCTTTGCATGTAGGCAAGGGTATCCATGGCACTTCTCGCGTGAAGCACAGGGCTTTTCGTCAGCGGACGACATGCCTTCAACACAAAAGCAGGGGTCAAAGCCGGGCCACCTAGAATCACAGGCAATGGCACTTGAGCGTCCACCAAAGCGGAAATGTTGTGCTTCATTTGCTTCGCCGATTCAATCAACAGCCCACTCATAATCACGGCATCAGGTTGATGTTGACGTACTGCTTCTAAAAGTTGCGAACTGGAAACTTGATCCCCTAAGTTATGGACTTGAAAGCCGTGCGCTTGTAAGAGGGTATCGACAATGTTTTTACCGACTTCGTGGGTATCCCCTTGCACAGTGAGCATCACGCAAGTCGCAGGGGCCTGAAAACGCTGGCATTCAGGCAAAATTACACGCCACGCATGACGAAGCACCGCTGCACTCTGTAAGACAAACGGCAGGAGCATTTCCATATTGTTGAACTTATCCGTTAGCGTGTTCGCCGTAGGCAATAAGCATTGTGTGGCAATAATATCCGCCTTGACCAAGCGAAGAGCCTCTTGCAATAGGGAAAGAGACTGCTTCATATCGCCATCTAAAATGGTGTGTTGAAGACGCTCCAAAAGGGTTGCGGATTCCGCTAGAGGCGTGGGTGCATCGACTTGCGTTTGCCAGTAAGAAACAAACGGGGTTTCAAGGGTTTTTGTTGAAGTCATGGTCGAGTTTCTCCATGGTTACGAGGTTACAGAGGCTTCTATACGACTATACGCCCAAAAAAGTAAAATGGCACGTTTTAGACTCAAAATCGTTTTTATGCTCTCGTAGTGTATTAAGGGGACGAATCATGAACAGTGTGTTTAACACCGCTTTACCACAGGGCTATGGCTATTCGCCAGTAACGCCGTCCTTGCCGTATACTCAATCCACAACTCACTCGCCTTTTGCGTCTTATACCAATGCCCCAAGCAGTCTTTTCAACAGCAGTAACACGATTGATCCGAATGCGAAAGTGTTTACGCAAATCAACATTAAAGGCTACAATCCACAAGAGTTTTATACCCATAAACTTTGGGCGTGGCTTCAAATTCAAGCCAAAGGTTTAGCCGATATTAAAGCCGTAGATGATTTTGTGAAAGCACAGGTGGGAAAAGTCCAAAGTACGCCTTATGTGGACGGCTCTAAAACAACGGCGGAATTGATGGGCTTGCGTCAAATTGATAGTCTTGGGCAACGGGTGGATATTGAACGCTTGGTGCAAGAACCGCAGGCGTATGGAAAGCAAATCGCCACACAGGGTAAGGCGCTGAAAGGGGCGTTTCAATCGTGGACGCAATCTCCCAAGACTTTGATGCGTGGCACAAAACAGTTTTTACACGCCAGTTTTACACGACCTTTTACCCAATTATGGGCAGGGCAGGATGTGATTAGTAACGCCTTAAGCGGTTTGGCGAGCGTCTTGTTTGTGGTGGATGTCGGCACGAAAACGCACAATGCCTATGAAAGTGCGTATAATGAAGGGCAACGAGGCACAGAACTCGCCCAAACCACGGCGTTGGAAGGGGTGAAAGAAACCACCAAAGGGGGCTTGACTTGGATGGCAGGAAGCCTTGGAGCGGGCTTGGTGGGGCATACCTTCGGCACGAATATCGGGGCGATTAAGGAAGGCTCAAAATGGGCGAGATTTAAAAATCTACCGACACGCCTTGCCGTTGTGGCAGGGGCGGTCATTGCAGGGGCAACGACGCAAAGTATTTTAGATTGGGTGATGCCGAGTCGTCCGAAGGTGCAGAAGGTGAGCTTAAATGACTTAAAGCAGGAAAGCACTGCTGACGATAAAGAGGAAGAAAAAAGCGACGATTAAAGCCTATTTCAAAAAGCAAAAAAGTAGCCAAACGAATTACAATCACTATACAGGAAACTCTGTTTTGATTATAATCATTTTCGTCTTATTGAAATCAAATCGGAGTCCGTATTGACATGAACGAACAAGGCTACAACGTCGCCATTTTGGGTGCATCTGGATTAGTAGGAGGCATGATTCTTCAATTTTTAGAAGAACGCCATTTCCCGATTAAATCGCTAAAATTGCTCGCCTCAAAACGTTCTGTAGGTCAAACGCTTGCCTTTCACAATAGCCAAATCTCCATTGAAGAAGCCACCCCTGATGCCTTTGCAGGTGTGGATATTGTCCTTGCCAGTGCAGGAGGCTTCATTAGTGAAGCCCTTGTGCCTGAAGCCGTTAAGCGTGGGGCGGTCGTCATTGACAATACCAGTCATTTTAGAATGCACCCCAACGTCCCACTGGTGGTGGGGGGCGTCAACGATGACGCCTTATTGACGCATCAAGGCGTGATTGCCAATCCCAATTGCTCCACAGCTCAACTCATGCCTGTTCTAAAAGCCATTCATGCGGTGGCAGGTTTAGAACGTGTGATTGTCAGCACCTATCAATCCGTGAGCGGTGGGGGGAAAGAAGCCCTCGATGAACTGCGTCAAGAAGTCTTGCATGATCTCACCCACGGTCAAATGGAAGGGCGTTCAGACTGCTTTAAAAATGAAGGCTTTGCGCGTTCTGTTTTCAAACGCTCCATTGCGTTTAACCTGATTCCGCATATTGATGTCTTTAGCGAGGATGGCATGGAAGCGGGCTACACCAAAGAAGAGTTAAAGCTCATTCACGAAACCAAAAAGATTCTAGGTTTGCCTGATTTAAAGGTTACCGCAACTGCTGTTCGAGTCCCTGTTTTGGTGGGGCATAGCGAATCCGTAACGGTGGACTGCTCTCGTGCCATTTCCTTAGACGCTTTAAAAGACACACTCCGCCAAACGCCTGATGTGGTGGTTGCCAATGGGCATGACGACTATTTCACCCCTCGTGAAACCGCCCATACCGATCCCGTCTATGTGTCTCGTTTACGGCAGGATACCTCAAACCCTGAAACAGGCTTTAACTTCTGGGTGGTCTCAGATAATCTCCGCATTGGGGCGGCGTTGAATGCGGTGCGAATCGCAGAAGCCCTTGTGCGTTTAAATGCAGTGCGTGTGCCTGTTACATCATTATTCTAAGGAGGTGTGAACGACCATGTCTAGTACAAATCAAATGCCTCTTGCAAGAGTCATCACCGCTTGCGTTACGCCTTTTGATGAAACAGGCTCTAGCATTGAAACGTCTCATTTTTCGGTGCTGTGCCAGCATTTAATGGCGCATGGCAGTGAAGGGCTTTTGGTACATGGCACAACAGGAGAAGGCCCTTGCTTGACTTTAGAGGAAAAGAAAACCCTCATTCGTGTGGCTCGACACGAAATAGAGGCTTACGGCAAGCCCATTCACCTAATGGCAGGGATTGGCGGTAATGACACCCACACCGTTTGCGAACAGGTGCAAGCCCTTTTAAATCAAACTGAGCAACCTGATTCTTTGCTGGTGGTGGTACCGTATTATAATAAACCCACGCAAGCAGGGATGTTGGCTCATTTTAAAGCGGTGGCGAAGGTCTCGCAAGGGATACCGTTGGTGATTTATAACATCCCCAACCGCACAGGGGTCTGTATGTTGCCTGACACCATGAAGCAGCTGCATGACGACTTGGGGCATTTGCTCTTGGGCGTGAAGCAAAGTCATGCCGATTTAGATCAGCTCAGTGAATTGACTCGACTACTTCCGTATCACCAAACAGGCTTTGTCGTTTGGGCAGGGGATGATAGTTTGACCTTACCCATGCTTTCACTAGGAGCGAAAGGCATTATCAGTGTGGCGAGTCATCTCGTGGGGGCAACCCTTTTACAAATGATTAACGCCTTTGAGCAAGGCAAAACGGATAAAGCCCTGATGCTTCATCACGATATGCTCCCCACCATGCGACGCTTATTTGAAGTGAGTAATCCGATTTTAGTCAAAGCGTGCATGGCTCAACAAGGCTTTCTGCACCCCACGATGCGTTTGCCGATGTTACTGGAATCGGAGCATCATCAAGTGGCACAAGAGATTTTACAGGCGTTACAATCACTAGAAATCTAAATACGTTTGGCTTAAAGTATTAGCATCAGCATTTTGTCGTGAACATTTTGCCTCAATAATAGGCGTTGACTTTATAGCCGTCTTTTCAACTTCTTATGCGAAGTCTATAGTCTAAACTTTGTGAAGTACGAGGCATAAATTATTAAGTTTTTGGTTTAATGCTAGTATCTAGGATGTATTTAAAATACCATTTTGGATGAGTAACAGTTGAAAACGAAAGGACATTTTTAATGCGTATAAATAATAAGGTGAAGGTTTTTGGTGAAGGGCTTTGGAAGAAGTTCGACGCACCACTCACTGGTACTGGTAAAGAAATCAAGGTTTTAGGTAAAGACGTTTTTGATAAGCTTGATACCCCCCCCTCAGACGTTTGGGGAAAACTTGCTGAGCCAGTACCTGTTCAACCATATAGACAGAAGACTCAGGGTGATATTTGGGCAGGAAACTAGTGAAGTTTTAGTTGTATAAATCATACAATGTAGTTTTGCGAGAGAATTTTTTCTCTCGCAAAATCCTTTTAAAGCAGTTTTGTTTGTTTTACAGTATAAATGTAAATCCACAAACATAAAGGATGCCGTATCATGATGACCACCGCCACCAAGTACATTTTTGTAACAGGGGGAGTCGTCTCCTCTTTAGGCAAAGGGATTGTCGCCGCCTCCTTAGGACGATTGCTTCGTGCCAGAGGTTTGACCGCTTCGATTTTAAAATTTGATCCCTACATCAATGTGGATCCCGGTACCATGAATCCCTTCCAACACGGCGAAGTCTTTGTAACCGATGACGGTGCGGAAACCGATTTAGACTTGGGGCATTATGAACGCTTTATCGATGCCAATCTCACACGCCTCAATAACGTAACCGCTGGGCGTGTGTATCAAAGTATCTTAAAAAAAGAGCGTCGTGGCGAGTATTTGGGGGCAACCGTGCAGGTGATTCCCCATGTAACCAATGAAATTAAACAACGTATTAAAGATGCCACCACCCGTTTAGCCCCTGATGTGATGATTGTCGAAATCGGCGGGACGGTCGGGGATATTGAAAGCCTCCCTTTTATGGAGGCGATTCGTCAGTTTCGTTATGATGTCGGCTTTAAAAACGCCTGCTTTATTCATGTAACGCTGATTCCCTACTTGCAAACCAGCGGAGAAGTCAAAACCAAACCCAGTCAACATAGCGTCAATACCCTACGGAGCATCGGGATTCAGCCTGATATTTTGGTGTGTCGTACGGAACATCCGCTTTCTCGTGGAGACAAGCAAAAGCTCGCGTTGTTTACCAATATCGAATATGAAAACGTGATTATGGGCGAAACCATGTCCACCTTGTATGAAGTGCCTTTGGCGTTGGAAAAGGAAGGGCTGGCGAAATCGGTGCTGAATATCTTAAATCTACCTGATACCCAAGCCCCTGATTTACGTGCTTGGACGGAACTGGTTGAAAAAGTCAAAAATCCACAACATCATCTCAATGTAGCGATTGTCGGGAAATATACCCAACTTTCGGATGCCTATCTTTCTGTTGTGGAATCCTTGCATCATGCGGGTATTGCTCATGCGTCTAAAGTCAAGCTCCACTGGATTGATTCAGAACAATGCACCGATGACACCACGATTCGTCAACTCCTCAGCGAGATGGACGGCATCGTGATACCGGGAGGCTTTGGCTCACGAGGCATTGAAGGTAAAATTAACGTCGTCAAATACGCCCGAGAAAATCAAGTCCCCTTGTTAGGCTTGTGCGTGGGCTTGCAGTGCGTGGTGATTGAGTTTGCACGTCATGTCGCAGGGCTAGCTGGAGCGAATAGCTACGAGTTTGACGAACAGACCCCTCATCCTGTCATTGCCATGATGAACGAACAACGAGAAGTAACCGATAAAGGTGGCACCATGCGTTTGGGGCAGTATCCGTGCCACTTGATTAAGGGAAGCCATGCCTTTGAAGCCTATGGAACGGAAGTCGTGATGGAGCGTCATCGTCATCGCTACGAGTTTAATAATGCCTATCGAGACTTACTCACCGAAAAAGGCTTGGTGATTTCAGGGACTTCGCCTGATCGGGAGCTGGTGGAAGTCGTCGAACTCAAAGCACATCCGTTTTTTGTGGCGGTGCAGTATCATCCTGAGTTTAAGTCTCGTCCGAATCGTCCGCATCCGTTGTTTGCCAGTTTTATCGGGAAAGTGTTGGGTGTGAAGCAAGGGCAAGACGCACCTTGTGAAGTCTAGTGTTTAATGATGCTATTGTGGGCTTTAAAATTTTATTAAGGTTTGCTGGAAATCTATAAAAACACAGTATGATGAGTAAAGTCTGTTTTTTGTGTAGAAATTTGTAGAAGGTATTTAACACATGCTGATGACGTTTGACCCGATTCATACCCTGATTATGCTTATTGGTTTGCCGTTGGTATTATTGCCTCAACTATGGGTGAAAAATACCTTTAATAAGGTGTCTCAAATCTTGAATAAACGTGGTATTACAGGGCAGTATGTGGCGGAACAAATGCTTAAAAAGGAAATGATTACCGATGTCCACGTGGAAAGTACGCCTCATTTTTTAGGGGATCATTACTCGCCCCAAGAAAAAGTGGTGCGTCTTTCACCTGATGTCTATTCAGGCACATCGATTGCGGCTGTTGCCATTGCTGCCCATGAAGTCGGACACGCCATTCAACACGCCCAAGCCTACCGCCCCGTCGTATGGCGAGGCAATCTCTTTCCTGCCGTCAACATCGGGAGTCAAGTCGGCCCGATGCTTTTAATGGCATCCATTATGTTGAGCTTGTTTACGAAGGGCTTTAATGAGTTTGCTTTTCAAATCGGGGTGTTGGGAGTCATTTTCTTTTCTTTAGCGGTCTTGTTTCATTTCGTAACCTTGCCTGTGGAGATTGATGCGTCCATGCGAGCGATGAAAATCCTAAAGCAAGACAACTACCTCTTTGAAGACGAGCTTCCGCAAGCGAAGAAGGTACTCACTTCTGCGGCGTTTACTTATATTGCGGCGGCGACTTACGCCTTGCTTGAACTTGTGGGCTATATTTATCGGCTGTATATGATGTCTCAAACCCGTGAAGAGTAGTGAGGCTTAGGCTCTTCCTCATTTTAAAGACGGCTTTATGCTCTCGTTCTGCTGGGAGTCTCAATTTTGATGTTGACTTGGAAAAAAAAAGAGATTCAGGTACAATAGTAACGTTAGTTTGTATAAAGGGACTTTACAATGGTTTATAAACTAGTTCTCATACGTCATGGGCAGAGTGAGTGGAATCTTTCTAATCGATTTACAGGCTGGGAAGACGTCGATTTAACGCCTCAAGGCGTGGAAGAAGCTCGTCAAGCAGGGCGTTTGCTCAAATCCGAAGGCTATGGATTCGACTTGGGTTTTACGTCTTTTCAAAAACGAGCCATTAAAACGCAACAATTTATTTTAGAAGAAATGGATGAACTCTACATTCCCATTATTAAAGACTGGCACTTAAATGAGCGTCATTATGGGGCTTTGCAAGGACTCGACAAAAGCGAAACCGCTCAAAAATATGGCGATGAACAAGTCAAAATTTGGCGGCGTAGCTATGATGTCCCGCCTCCTGAACTCACGAAAGATGACCCTCGTTACCCAGGCAATCAAGCCCGATACCAGCACCTCATCGAAGCGGAATTGCCTTTAACGGAAAGTCTAAAAGAAACCGTCGGGCGTGTCGTCCCTTACTGGAATGATGTGATTACCCCTGAAATTAAAGCAGGCAAGCGCGTGATGATTGCGGCTCATGGTAATAGCCTGCGTGCGTTGGTGCAGTATTTGGATGGCATGAGCGAAGCCGAAGTTTTGGAGTTGAACATCCCGACAGGGCAACCGCTTGTGTATGAGTTGGATGAAAACCTCAAACCGATTCGTCATTATTACTTAGGGGATGCCGATGCCATTGCCCAAGCCATGCAGGCGGTTGCCAGTCAAGGGTCTGCCAAGTAGCTTGGCTTCACGCTTCATTTTAGTGAATTGCAATAAAGGTGTCTCTTCAATATGAGCAAAAGTATCCGAAATAAAAATATCCGCAATTTTTGTATTATTGCCCATATTGATCACGGTAAATCGACATTGGCGGATCGCTTGCTGGAGTTCACCAACACCATTGAAAAGCGAATCATGCAGGAACAAATGCTCGATTCCCTTGATTTAGAGCGTGAACGAGGCATTACCATTAAACTCAATGCGGCTCGCATGGAATATAGCTATGACGAAACGCCTTATGTGTTGAATCTAATTGACACACCAGGACACGTCGATTTTAGCTACGAGGTATCTCGATCCCTAGAAGCCTGTGAGGGAGCCTTGCTCGTGGTGGATGCCACTCAAGGCGTTGAGGCTCAAACGCTAGCCAACGTCTATATGGCGTTGGATGCGGATTTGGAAATTATCCCTGTGATTAACAAAATTGATTTGCCTAGTGCGGATGTCGAACGAGTCAAACAAGAAATTGAAGATGTGATTGGTATTGATG
>CAZDMD010000017.1:14536-28825 GCA_964506805.1 uncultured Vampirovibrionales bacterium
AGCGGGTATTGGCATTGAAGATGTCTTGCGTGCGGTGGTGGAACGCATCCCCGCTCCTAATATCCAAGATGAGAAGCCCACTCGTGCCTTAGTTTTTGACAGCTATTTTGATAGCTATATGGGGATTATCGCCTATATTCGGGTGATAGACGGTGAATTGCGTGAAAACGACACCATTTACTTCATGCAAAACGGACGCTCCTATGAAGTAACGGAATTGGGGACGCTTGTGCCGCCGCTGAAAGTCAAGCGAGATGTCCTGTATTCAGGAGAAGTTGGCTATGTGGCGGCATCCATTAAGGAAATCGGGGCGTTGGTAGGTGATACCATTACCACCGATCGTGCCAAAGCAAGCGATCCGTTGGATGGCTACAAGGAAGCCGTGCCTATGGTTTTTTGTGGCTTGTATCCTGCGGATAATGACGACTACAGCGAGTTGAAAGAAGCCTTAGCCAAGCTGAAACTCAATGATTCTTCCATTACCTTTGAGCCTGAAACCAGTGAAGCCTTAGGCTTTGGTTTTCGTTGTGGATTTTTAGGGCTTCTGCACATGGAAATCATTCAAGAACGCATCGAGCGAGAGTATAATATCGGGATGATTCGCACCGCCCCTTCGGTTATCTATAAAGTGCATACCATGAAGGGCGAGATTATTGAGGTCTCAAACCCTGCTGAAATGCCTGATGCGGGCAAACGAGATTTCATTGAAGAGCCGTATGTGAAGGTGAACATCATGCTCCCCCAAGAGTTTGTGGGAACGATGATGGAGCTGGCTCAAGATCGTCGAGGTGAGTTTAAGAACATGAATTATATCGACGACAAGCGGGTGAGTCTGGAATATGAGTTGCCCCTTGCGGAAATGGTGAGCGACTTTTACGATCACCTTAAGAGTCGTTCCAAGGGTTATGCCTCAATGGACTACACGTTTTTAGATTATCGTCGTTCTAAACTGGTGAAGTTGGATGTCATGCTCGCAGGAGAAGTGGTAGATGCCTTGAGTGTAATTATCCACGAAGACAAGGCGTTTTACATGGGACGTGCCTTAACAGAAAAACTCAAAAAACTCATTCCCAAGCAAATGTTTGAAGTTCCTGTGCAAGCGGCGATTGGAAGCCGCGTCATTGCTCGAACCAACATTAAAGCCATGCGGAAAAATGTACTCGACAAATGCTACGGTGGGGATATTAGCCGTAAACGCAAATTGCTTGAAAAGCAAAAAGAGGGTAAAAAACGGATGAAAGCCGTCGGACGAGTGGAAGTCCCGCAAGAGGCGTTTGTGGCGGTTTTGAGCCTCGACGAGGATTAAGTTACCCTTTCCTCATTTAGATGAGCCTCCTCTAAAAAAAGGAGTTGGCAAAAGAAGCGTTCTCGCTGGTCGAAAAAGACTTAAAGCACTCCCCTGTGAGTTTCGTTCGTTTTTTAAGAGAGAGAGAACCCCATATGACACTTCAATTCATCAATACCAATTTAAATGCCATTCGTGGTTTACAGACCCTAAGAGTCAACACCGCTCGTACGGATAAAGCGGCACAAGATATTGCAAGTGGACAACGTATTCGCCAAAGTGCGGATGATGCCAGTGCCTATGCCATCGGGCAACGTTTGAATTTGGATATTCTAACCAACGGACGAGCAGAACAAAACATTCAAGACGGTATTTCAATGCTACAAATCGCTGAAGGTAGTATCGGCATTATAAATGAAAATTTACAACGTATTCGAGAATTAGGGGTTCAAATGGCAAACGATGTCAATGGCCCTAACGAACGTAATACCCTTGCGAAAGAAATGCGAGCGTTGTTGGATGACATCAACCGTATTAGTGATGCCACCGAATTTAACGGCATGAAACTACTGGATGGTAGCTTGACGGAAGCTCGAATTCAAATTTCTAGTGGGTCAGACTTAGCGAATAACACGATTGATATATTAGGTGCTTTTGCGGATTTAGACACCGTTTCCATGGGGCTTGAAGGGGTTGTGGCTCCTCCACGTTGGACGCCTGCCACCTTAGACGATATTTTTAACGGCACAACGACGCAAATCGACAGTTCAGAGCGAGCCATTTCTTTTTTAATTGATATTGACAATGCCTTAAGCGTTCTAGGCAATCAACGTTCTACCGTCGGAGCATTGACGTCTCAGCTAGAGCGTGCAGGTGATTTCTTGGGGACGGCGAATTTGAATATCATCGGGACGAGAAGCCGTATTGTCGATACCGATATTGCCAAAGCCTCGGCGGAATACACCCAAGCCCAAGTGTTGCAGAATGCAGCGGTGAGTATTTTAGGACAAGCCAACATTAGTAATCAAGCCGCCTTGCAACTTTTACAACGATAAATGCCGTCTTTTTGTTTGACACTGTATTATGTCTGTCTTAAACTGAACACACGCTAGAGTTTCTAGTGTGTGTTACTGTTTGTGTTGTGTAAGCGTTAGGTTCACTCCTTAGATTCGTTCTAAAGATTCGTTCTAATGACTTAGGCAACAACCCAATTTAATTTAGGAGAAGTCTCTTGGCTTTACAACATTTATCCCTTGCCGTGAACGAGTCCCTTGAAGCGGATTTTGCCGCTCTATTAGAAAAAAGTTTTAATGCCGAAGTTCGCATGGGAGCCTTGTCTCTAGGGCGTATTATTCGTATTGATAAAGATAGTTTGTTGGTGGATATTGACGGCAAGTACGAAGGCATCGTACCGATGAAAGAAATCCCCAACTGTCATACGGCGGAAGATTTGCAAACAAATTACAAAGTGGGTGAAAATCAAGAGTTTTTCGTCTTAAGAGACAATGAAGAGCATCATCAGTATGTGTTGAGCTTGCGTCGTGTACAACAAGTCAAAAACTGGGAACTCCTTAGCCAAGCCAAAGAAGAGCAAACCACCATGCAAGCCACTATTTTGGGCATGACCAAAGGCGGTATGTTGGCTTCTGTTATGAACATCAAGGGCTTTATTCCTTCTAGTCAGTTGCGTGTAACCAAGTCGTTGGACGATCTTTCAGGGGAAGAATTGCCAGTAAAAGTCTTAGAAGTGGATAGCAACCGCAACAAGTTGATTTTAAGTCATCGTCAAGCTGTTTTTGAAATGAAAGCCGCCATGCGTGCCGATACCTTGAGACAGCTCGAAGAGGGAACCGTTGTTACAGGTGAAGTCGTGAAAATCACGGATTTTGGTGTCTTTGTTGATATTAACGGCATTGACGGTTTACTGCCGCTTTCTGAAATTACATGGCGACGCATTAAGCACCCGAGCGATGTCATTAACTTAGGCGAGCAGGTCAGTGTTCAAGTCTTAACGGTGGATCATGAGCGTCAACGCATTAGCCTTAGCCTTAAGCGTATGGAAGCGGATCCCTGGACGATGGTGGATGAAGTCTTCACGCCAAGTCAAATCGTGGAAGGGCGTATTTCCAAATTGTTGGCAAGCGGTGTGCTTGCTGAACTGACTTCAGGGGTAGAAGCCTATTGTGCCTACGGTCAACATGGGCGTATTTTTGAGCAAGATGCGACTTATAATTTTGAAGTGGTCTCCATTGCGGCGCATGATCGTCGCATTACCCTTGCGTTTAAGCCAAACGTCGAAGTGTAAATGTGATATAAAAATCAAACGAGGTGTTCTCTTTGGAATGCCTCGTTTTTCGTTAGTTTACACAAATGTATAACGCAATGAGTAGGTTACTTATGGCAACCCTTTCGACGCCCTGCACTAAGTGCGAGGCTTCCGAGACATTTTGCAGACGTCGAAATTACCGTCTTTCGTATCTTGACACAACAGTACTTGTCAATAATTTAGAAAACGACTCTATGACTATGTCGCTTAACGATTCACTCAAAACACTAAAATCTCACCACGTTTCATTTCAAGACTGGTGGAGTGCTTTGTACGAGCCTTTAGCCTTCCCCCCTGCCCAACGCCAAGCGGAGTTGAGGCTGTGGATTGAGTTTTTAAAGCTCCCTTCCTATGAAACGCTGATGTATGTGTACACCCCTGAAGAAGCCGCTCAAGCGATTGAATCCGTCTGGCATCAGTGGCAAGCACTTTTAGAGCAACGACTACATCACCGCATCCCGATCCAATACCTCTTGGGATACGCCTATTTCCTCGATTTAAAGCTGGAGGTCTTCCCCCCGTGCCTCATTCCACGTCCTGAAAGTGAGTTGCTTTGTGAAGCCGTCGTGGAGGAGATACTTGCTCGTGCCTCTTCTCAAGCACTCAACACACCGATTTGGGAGGTGGGTATCGGTACAGGATGCTTGAGTTTGGGGATTACTCAGCTTTTAAGGTCGAAATCACTTGCGTTACCTGATTTTTTCGCAGGGGATATTTGCTCGACGGCGTTAGAACTTGCCAAACGGAACGCATCAACGTATCAAACCCCAATCACGCTTTTTTCAAGCGATTTACTGCAAGGATTCCCTCCTGAACTTCAAGCCCCTCAAGTGCTGGTGGCGAATCTCCCCTATATTGACCCCGCCCTTCACGACACATTGCAAGCAGAAGTCTTGCATCATGAGGGGCATCACACCCTGTTTGCGGAAGAAGCAGGTTTTGCTCTTTTGTTTCGCTTGATTGAGGAAGTGTCTGTACGATTTGGCGATTCATGGCAAGGGGTTTTGGCATTGGAGTTTGGTGAAGGTATGCACGAAAACTTGGCTCAACGTTTGAAGGCAAGCGGTTTTCAGCATCAACGTTGGGTGAAGGATTATCAAGGGATTGTTCGGCACATTTTGGCTTCAAGAATGCCTTTGTTTGTGATATAGTCATTTCATATATTGATACTTACAAAGGATTTCCACATGAACGCCGTAACGTCTTTAAGTGCTGAACACCTCGCTCAACTGCAATCCGAGGCGATTGCTCGCATTCAATCCGCCGATGCCTTGTCCGATTTGGAGCAAATCAAAGTCGAAGAGCTAGGACGCAGTGGACGCTTAACCCTTTTAAAGCGTGGATTAAAAGATGTTGCTCCCGAAGACCGCCCTGCGGTAGGAAGTGCTTTAAATGCCTTGTCTCAAGCCGTCGAAGAGGCATTTCAGGCCAAAAAAGACGCTTTAGAAGCGGTCGCACTGGCTCAACAGCTCAAAGCGGAAGCCCTTGATGTAACGATGCCTGGTGAAAATCTCATCATCGGGAAACGCCACCCGTTGAGCCAAATCACGGAAGATGTGTGTCGATTATTTGAAGGCATGGGCTTTAGCGTGTTGGATGACAATGCCTGCCCCGAAGTCGAAACCGAGTTCTTTAATTTTGAAGCCTTAAACTTTCCTACGGAGCATCCTGCTCGAGACATGCAAGACACCTATTATACGGATGTCGCACCGCATGTGTTATTGCGTTCTCAAACCAGTAATGCCCAAATCCGACACATGAGCCAACATAAACCCCCGATTCGTGTGATTGCACCAGGGCGGGTGTATCGGAATGAAGAAGTCTCCAGTCGTAAATATGTGCTGTTTCATCAGATTGAAGGCTTGTATGTGGATAAAAACGTAACGTTTTCAGATTTAAAAGGCACGCTTAATGCGTTTATCGCACAATTGTTTGGCGGCAATGAGCGTCCCACACGCTTTCGCCCGAGTTATTTTCCTTTTACCGAACCGAGTGCGGAAGTGGATGTGCAATGCTTGTTTTGTCAAGGCGACGGTTGTAAAGTGTGTGGTCATAGCGGGTGGCTTGAAATTTTAGGGGCGGGTATGGTTCACCCCAATGTGCTTGAAAATTGTGGGATTGATTCTACCGTGTATCAGGGTTTTGCCTTTGGCATGGGAGTCGAACGCCTTGCCATGTTACGAGACGCCATCGATGATATTCGCATCTTTTACACCAACGACCAACGTTTTTTAAAGCAATTTAAACCCAAATACTAGCACTTGAGTAACCAGTCTTTAACTAAAACCACCGTCTCTTGTCCCGTAGGTGTTACCTGCGGTGGTATCGGTGGGGTTGCCTGATTGAACACTGGTGGCTTGTACCCCTTGATAGTCATTGTCGCTCCCGTCGGCTTCGGCACGAATACCCAGAGCCTGTACATATAAATCCCGATCTGCCGTACGAGGCGTTACATCGCAGGGTTTAACGAGTCGATTGTTCAACGTGGCATCCATATCCCGATTCGGATTGAAAAATAAGGTAATGCTATCCCCATTTAGAGCGGTATCTTCAAAGTTCCACCAAATCGTGGCTTGTTGCCCTGTGAATTGAATACGACTACCATTTTCAAAATCAGCGGATGTCGTCGTACAGTTGGTTGTAACGGTTGTACTGGCTCCATTCGCAGTGGCATTGTTGCATCGGGCAGACGTTTTTGCCACGTTTTCTACAAAATACCGCTCAAAATTATATACTTGGTTTGGAGCTATCAGCCTGCCATAAAAAGGACTCATGCAGTATTTGTCCAACACGCTTTCAAGCAATAAAATAGACTCTTTAAAATTGGCCAAACGCTTTCGTTCTGCTGTACTCGCAATTAACGACGGTACCGAAAACGCCAAGAGAAGTCCCACAATACTCAATGAAATCAACAGTTCCGTGAGTGTAAAACCTTGTTGACAAGACGACGAGAGGCTTGGTTTTTTACGAAAAATAGTGAGACTCATCCACATACAAAAATTCCTTTTAAGACTTTTAAGATGCGTATCGGACGATTTCTCATTTAACTCTAACGTTTTTATTAGATTGTTACAAAACATCACAAGCATGCAAAAAAGAGAATCCTTCAATCTTTATTAGAACAGCTATGTTCATTTTTATAGCAATGGAAACTTCGGTTTCCGTTGCCTTCTTTTTCTTCCTGTTCCTGTACGCTTTGGCGTCTTCAAATTAAATATAGAAAGAACCCTTTATCATGGTCGGTAGTTTTCAACCTATTGCACTTCCTATGACGAATGCTGATTTATATCGCAATACCAAAGCATCCACGACTCAAAATACGCTCAATACTGGTTCTGGCACAAATAATCAATTGAGCCTTGATCCTGCAAAAGTATCACAACTTAGTAGTGCTGAACAAATGCAACTACGGCAACTTCTTCAAAAAACTGGAGTTTCTAGCACCCCTAGAGCAACGACTCAATTTAATACGTCTCCTTTTGGGGCAACACCACAAGTTGATCCCATTGGTCAAGTGCAGGGCCTGGGCATGAACATTCAGCCCACTAACGTTGGTGGCGGTACGCCTTATATGTCTCAAGAAATGGCTGGAGTTTCTATTAGTATTCTAGTGGCGGGTTTGTCGCCAAATCCACAAACAGGGCTTCCTGCCTCTACCCCCGAACAAGTACAAAAGCTCGTAGAAGGTATGAGTAAAAATGAAGCCATTGTGCGTCATCCGTCTTGGCCACAAGCCTTGCAACACGCCATGATGTACATTCAACAAGGCAATACTATGGCAATGCAAAATCAAGGATTGACACAACAATTCACACAAGCCACTGCTCAAAATAGAGGCGGTGCTAATAGATTACAAGCCCTTAAAGAAGAAAACGAAATGCTTAAACTTCAAGCGGAAAATAAAAAGCTTAGAAGCCAAATCAACACATAAATCGGATGGTCTTCCAATTGATAAGTCAGACAGACTCACGACGTGGGTCTGTTTTGAGCATCGACAAAAAGAATGGTGGGCTTGTGCGTCGTCGCCTTATCGGCATCTAAACGAGCAAAGGCACAGATAATCACTAAGTCCCCAGCCTGTGCTAAACGAGCCGCCGCCCCGTTCACCCCGATGATGCCTGAACCTCGTTCGCCTTGAATGGCGTAGGTGGTAAAACGCATCCCATTATTGATGTTGAGGACATCCACCTGTTCAAAGGGCAAAATCCCCGAGGCTTCAAGCAGAGCCTCATCCACCGTAATAGAGCCTTCATAGTGCAAATCGGTTTGCGTAATCGTGGCTCGGTGGATTTTTGCTTTTAGCATCGTGATTTGCATGGGGATTACCTCAAATAGATTCTTAAAAATTTTTACTTATGCACCACTAAAACTTTATCACAAGAAGATTTGAGAATCTAGGATTATTTGCATTGACGGAAACCTATGTTTGCATGAAAATGTTACTAAATCAAATTGTAGTCTTGCTACATCGTATCAAATGCTTTATTTTAGCAGCTTTATTTTACTGGAGTAACGGTTATGACGTCTCATGCAAACGGCAAAATTACCCAAGTTATTGGCCCCGTGATTGATGTAGAGTTCCCCACAGGGCAGTTGCCTGAAATTTATAATGCTTTGCAAATGCAAGTCAAGCAAGAAGACGGCTCGCTTCAAACGCTTGTGGCGGAAGTTCAAAGCCACTTGGGGAATAATCGGGTGCGTTCCATCGCCATGGACGGCACCGAAGGTTTAACCCGTGGTATGGAGGTCATCAATACGGGTTCTCCCATTCAAATGCCTGTTGGGACTCCGACTTTAGGGCGTATTTTAAACGTCTTGGGGCAACCTGTGGATAATGCAGGCGAAGTCCACGCCGAAAGCCACTGGTCAATTCATCGTCCCGCCCCTTCGATTGCACAACAATCCACGGAACAAGAGATTTTTGAAACAGGGATTAAGGTCATTGATTTGCTCGCCCCTTATTCCAAAGGTGGTAAAATCGGTTTGTTTGGCGGAGCAGGTGTCGGCAAAACCGTTATCATCATGGAGTTGATTAACAACATCGCCAAAGGGCATGGTGGGGTTTCGGTGTTTGCAGGGGTGGGTGAGCGAACTCGTGAAGGGAACGATTTGTACCACGAAATGAAAGAGTCTAACGTGTTAGATAAGGTGGCGTTGATTTACGGACAAATGAATGAGCCTCCTGGTGCACGTTTGCGTGTGGCACTTTCTGCTTTGACGATTGCCGAATACTTTAGAGACGAAGCCAAGCAAGACGTTTTGCTTTTTGTGGATAACATCTTCCGCTTTACGCAAGCGGGATCTGAAGTTTCCGCTTTGTTAGGGCGTATGCCTTCTGCGGTAGGCTATCAGCCCACATTGGCGGATGAAATGGCAAGTTTGCAAGAGCGTATCACCTCGACCAAAGACGGTTCGATTACATCGATTCAAGCGGTTTATGTGCCAGCTGATGACTTGACCGATCCCGCCCCTGCTGCTACCTTTGCTCACTTGGATGCGACCACGGTATTGTCTCGTAAAATTGCGGAAATGGGGATTTATCCTGCGGTAGATCCTTTGGATTCGACTTCTAAGGCCTTGAATCCTCAAATTGTGGGTGTGGAACATTACGAAACGGCTCGTGCAGTTCAGGCGGTTTTACAGCGTTATAAAGATTTACAAGATATTATCGCTATTTTGGGGATGGATGAACTCTCCGATGAAGACAAAGCCATCGTCGGACGAGCTAGACGTATTCAGCGTTTCTTGTCTCAACCCTTCCATGTGGCGGAAGTCTTTAACGGCGTTCCAGGGTGTTATGTGAAATTAGAAGATACGCTCAAAGCCTTTAAGGAGATTTTGGCTGGTAAATATGATTCACTCCCTGAACAAGCCTTCTACATGTGCGGTTCGATTGAAGATGTCTTGAAAAAAGCAGAAGAATTAGAAGCGGTAACCGCCTAAGTAAATTATAAATACCGTATCAATCTTGACTTTAAAAGGAAAAATCATGCCTTTATTACTTAAAATTATGGCTCACGATGCGGTGAAAGTGGATCAAGAGGTTCGCTCCGTTTCCTTACCTAGCCCCACGGGTGAATTGGGTATTTTGCCGAAGCGTCAACAAATTATTGTACGTCTTAAAAAGGGAAATGTACGATACGAAACCCTAACAGGAGAAAAGCAAACCCTTGCTGTAACAGGTGGTATTGCTTACAACGACGGCGAAAATGTAACGATTTTATTGAAATAAGTACCTATTGTAAAGGATGATGACGATGAGCACAAGCACTTCTAAAACACTTGCCGAATGGGATACCGAACTTCATGAAGTCCCCAAGCCTGTTGCGTCTTATATTCCATGTCGTCGTGTCGGAAACTTGCTTTTCACCAGTGGGATGCTCCCGATAAAGGACGGTGAACTCTTGTTTAAAGGGCGTGTGGGAGATGCCGTGAGTCTTGAAGACGCTCAAGAGGCGGCTCGGCAATGTATTTTAAATGGCTTAAGTGCGATTAAATCTGAAGTGGGTTCTTTAGGAAAAATTAAGCAAGTCGTGAAAGTCGTTGGTTTTGTCATGGGAACGTCTGATTTTTACAATCAGCCTGCGGTCATCAACGGAGCCTCTCATGCGTTGACTGAAATTCTAGGTTTGGAAGTCGGGCAGCACGCACGTTCTGCGGTGGGGGTGGCTAATTTGCCACTAGAAGCCCCTGTGGAAATTGAATTGATTGTCGAAGTGAAGTAATCCTACAATCTCATAAAGAAGTGCTTTATTTTATGATAGATCTTGCCAATGCCTTTACCACATCTTCTCCCTTATCCATCGTAACGGCACTTTCTTTAGGAGCTATTCACGCCTTAGAACCAGGGCATGGTAAGGTTGTGATTGTAACTTATATGGGGCAATCGTCTTCAAGATGGATGGATGTCTTAAAGCTGGGTGGAGTGATTACACTGGCTCATAGCTTGGTTCTCCTGCTCGGGATACTTTTTGTGTTTGGCGTTTTAAAAACGATTTCATTTTCATCGGTATGGTTGGATGTTTTACAGTTGATTTCGGCGGTTTTGGTGGTGCTGTTGGGCGTGAATATGTTGCGTCGTTTGAAGTTGAACAATCCCAAACTGAGTTTAACGTGTGCCTCTTCTTGTCAGCATCAAGAAAATGCTCAAGCGGAACGTAGTATTTTAAACGCTCCAAGTGCATGGGAACAGAATAAGGAACTCTTCTTGCTTGGTGTGATGAGTGGATTACGTCCCTGTCCCTTAACGCTATCGAGTCTTTCTTTAGCGGTGAGTATGGGGCAGTTGCAAGCACTGATGTTTATTCTCTTTTTTACGGTGGGGATGTCTGGGATGTTGATGCTTTTTGGCTTGGCAGGTAAGTTGGGAGCAAAAGGCTTAGAACTAGGTAGTCAGCGGTGGGGAGCGGTGGAGCGATTTCAGTATCTTTTTATGGTGGCATCAGGTTTTTTGGTTTTGATTATGGGCTTGGTTTTTGTAGTGCATAGTTTTTTAAAATTGGTATAAGCCCTTTGTTATAGTCGTTTAAACAAAAAAAAGCGATGAGGGCTTCTCATCGCAAACACATAGTGCCTTTCTACTGATAGAAATCTATTTAATTTTAAGTTAGGGAAAGCAAAATACAAAATCTAGTCAAACACATTTAAGTCAAATTTTATGAACTACGCCATCACATTCAATCTGGTTTTAGCCGTAGCCACTTGAGGGGTTAGAGGCTTCAAATACAGGCTGTTCATAACAGGTGCCGTCGTCGAAACAGACCCTGCAAACTCAACAGGCGTTGCTTTCGTTGCCTTTGTACTTTGAACGTTTTGACTTGAAAAGTTAGGCATCGAAAATGGTCCAACATTATTTTGGAACAATCTTGCTTGTGAAACACCTTGCATCATGTCGTTCAATCTCCGTTTGTGGGATTTAAGTAAACTGGGTTAGTGTTGAAATCACATTAACCATAGGTGTATTATCAACACTTTGGGGAGGTGTGTCAATGACACTAAGGTAATTTGTAACTAAATTGTTACAAAAAAGGTTCAAATAAAGGCTTTCCCCTTTTACAAATCACGCCTATAATGGTGTAGTTCTTTGTTTTACACCCTATTTGAAAAGAGAGGCTCTATTGCTATGATGAACATTTCTAAATCTGCCACTTATGCGTTGTTGCTTTCAATCTTGCTTTCTGTAGCTGCCCCCATCGGGGTCAATGCCGATGGCTTGGTGCAATTGCGTCCTTTGGGTAGTTCTAGCATGACGGCATCCACCACAGGTAGCACGGTTCAGCCGTGGCAACCCATCCGTCTGGATACCACAGGTGGTGATGCAAGCTCTATGAATTCGCCCTATCGTACAGGCGTCTCTGCTATTGCAGGTCAGCAATTTTTAACCATTCGCCTCAATGATCGTGTCAGTTCGCAAGATACCAAAATCGGGGATACGGTTTCCGCCACTTTGGAATCCCCTTTAATGTCAGGCTCTTCGATTATTGCCCCAGCGGGTTCTGAAGTGCTAGGCAGTGTGGTGGATGTCTCTACCGCCAAACGAGCAGGTGTGCATGGCGAAGTGGATTTACGCTTTTACACGATTGTCAAACCCAACGGCGAACGTGTCGCCATGGATGCCGTTGTGGTAACCAAGCATGGTGGATCGCAAATTCGCTCCAATAATTACGTCGTTGATGCCGCTCGTGGTGTGGGCATTGCGGCCGCTGGTACCGCTGGTGGAGCCATTGCAGGAACTGCCACAGGTGCTATTTTTAGTGCGGCTGGGCCAGGTGCTGCACTAGGCACAGCCATTGGTGCGACTGCTGGCGTGGGTTACGCCCTATGGCGTAAAGGTAAAGCGGTTGAACTGCCTAAAGGCACTTTACTTCAGCTTCAGACTCGTGAAGCTCAATCCGCCGCCAGCCCTATTTAATATAGAGGGGGCAAGAGACTTTTTCCGTACCCGCTAGACTTTGAAATCGATTTGAAAAGAACACGTTTGTATTATAATAAAAGGTGTTCTTTCTTTTTTGCAAAGGGGTTTAATATGGAATGGGCATTTTTATTTTCGGGGATTTTATTGGGGAGTGTCATTGGTGTGGTGGTGATGTACCGCCTCATGCAAAAGCAGGTGGCTGAACGACAAAGCACGCTTCAAGAGGCAAATGCTCATTACGCCGAACTAGAAAGCAAGTATTTGGCTCAGCAGGAAACAAGCATCCGACAAGAAGAAACCCTCAAGCATTTACAGCAGGAAGCGACGCAATCGCTTCAACACATAGAACGCCTGACGCAAGACTTAAAAATGGAGTCGAACTTGCTTCAAAACGCCAAAGAACAAGCCGTTCGATTGGAAGCGGAACTCAAAGCGAAAATCGAAGAGCAGGAAGCCTCTAAAGAAAGTTTTGAAGCCTTGTGGCATCAGAAATTACAGCACTTTTTAACGCAAGAGTTAAGTCAAACGAGAGAGCAACTCAAAAAACTGGCTCAAGTAGAAGATGAAGAACGCCTGCAACGCTTTAGCGGTTTGGTTGAGCCTGTGAAAACGATGCTCGATGAATACCAAAACAAGCTGGATGCCATGAATAAGGACTACCTCGCGAAAATGGGGGTTTTGGATCACAATGTGCTAAAACTCACGCTCGCCAAAGATCAGCTGGTGTCTGTCTTGAAGCAAAATAAAGGCACAGGGACTTGGGGCGAACTGCAACTCATGCGATTACTGGAACTTTCAGGTTTGAAAGAAGGGGTGCATTACGAGGCTCAACCCACGATTAGCACAGGTAAACGCCCCGATATTCGGGTGTTTTTATCAGATAATCGCTATGTCGTCGTG
The DNA here is from genome assembly GCA_964506805.1 of uncultured Vampirovibrionales bacterium. Classification (GTDB taxonomy): domain Bacteria; phylum Cyanobacteriota; class Vampirovibrionia; order Vampirovibrionales; family JAJTHC01; genus JAJTHC01. Next base: position 27,962 of record CAZDMD010000017.1, read on the forward strand.
GATTCTAAAACCCTTCAATTTTCAAGCAAGCCTTTGGAAGCCTTCGAGCAAGAGGGCATCGAGGCAGAGAATCCTTCTTTAGAAGTGGTGTTGGATGCGAAAAGCCTGGTGCGTTCGATTAAATCGGCGGTGGAAGACTTAAGCAAGAAGAATTATACAGGGCATAATGTGAATGAAACCCCTGATTTTGTGGTGCTATTTTTACCGCAGGAATCCATGTTGAGCCACGCCTTAGAAGAAGAGCCGAGCCTGTGGGAATGGGCGTGGCAGAAGCAAGTCTTGTTGAGTTCTCCGTTGACGTTGATTGCCTTGTTACGGATGATTGCGGTGGGCTGGAATCAGAAAAAGATGACGGAAAACTTGCTTGCCGTCATGGAAGTGGGTAAAAAAATCCATGAGCGGGTGATTTTAATGGCGGAACGCTTGGTGAAGGTCGAAAATCAATATGCCACGCTCGGTAAAAGTGTGGAAGAGATGCGAAAAACCTATGACGGCAATCGGGGGCTTGTCAAAGCGGTGAATGAGTTGGAGGAGCTGGGGGTCTCTTCCAGCAAATCCTTACCTGAAGAACTGAAAGACGCCCCCCATAAACTCGATGCTCTCGCCTCACCCGCCTTAGGCGTTTAAGTCTAGTTGGCGTTCAAAAGATTTTCTTGCGTTCTCTATGCTTTCTTTTTCTTGTTTTTCTAGTTCCATTTTACGATTCATAAGAGCCATCATATTGTCCATGAATTCTATAGAACTCATACCTTCTTCTGGGGAATTTCGATATATAGTCAATTAAATAATTTCCCGTACAGTGCCTATACTTTGTCGCTACGATGATTTTGTTCAGTCATGTAGGTCTATCTACACGCCGTTCAC
>CAZDMD010000018.1:0-16732 GCA_964506805.1 uncultured Vampirovibrionales bacterium
GACGAGGAGCCTAGATGATTTTATGAAGGAGTGTAGATAGACCTACATGACTGAACAAAATCATCGTAGCGACAAAGTATAGGCACTGTGCGAGAATATATTTAATCGACTATAAAAGAACAATCACGGTTTAGCTCGGGTAAATTTTAAGCGTGTAGTCGTTTTCAGAGTTTTTTCAATCAATGATTGACGTGGTAGAGGAAAACGGTCGAATTCATGTGCAATTCTAAAAAGATGCTACAATAAAATTAAATAATTTTATGCTCCCTTAATAGGATACCCAACCCATGACTGTTGAAATACCTGAATTCACATCGATTCAGCCCCCTTTTTCTACCAAACGAGCCATTAAGCAAACCTTTCTCAATTTGCTTAAAGCTCTCCCTGAAAGCTCACGCATCGAATTGATGCCACGGCATGATGAGTTTGATGCTAGAGGGAGTTTTGTTAGTGATATTCGTTTGCTAGGCTGTATTTTGGGGCATACTTTATTACAACATGAAGGCGACTCCTTTTTTCGACATATTGAAGCGATTCGTCTTTCCGCGAAGTCTCGTAAAGCGGATTTGGATATTCGTTCGGTGCAATCAGCTTTAAATGCCATGATTGCCGATGCAGAAGCCCAAGCCTCCTCGCAAGAAGAAGTTGCGTTTCATGTGGCAACGACTTTAAGAAAAGTCAGTGCGGCGTTTCGTTTGTTTTTAACGCTTGCCAATACCGTGGAAAATTATCATATTACTTTACCTGAACATTCGGCGAAAGAACGCCTCGAAGGGAAGTTGAGCCTAATTATCAATCAGCCCCACTTTTCTAGAACCCGATTTTTTCAACGCTTGAAAGAAAGTCCTGTACGCTTAGTGGCAACGGCTCACCCCACCAAGATACTTAGAAAAACGATTTTACAACATCAGCGTATGTTGTTTAAGCATTTGAAGGAACTCCATGAGTCTCGTAATGAAGTGGACTTTAATCAGGGGGTTCAAGCCTTGTTAGAAGATGTCGAACTGCTTTGGTTTACCCAGTATAGCCGATGGGATCGCCCCACGGTGAAAGATGAAGTCCGAAGCGTTGTAGGCTATATGGAACGTACCTTGTATAAGACTTTACCACAATTTCACCAAAATTTTGATGTCCTTTTAGAACGCTATTTGAATCCTAGTGAAGAGGACACGCCTACCCTTTCCAACTTGGGGTGTCGCATGAGGCATGTCTCTCAACCGCTTTTATCTTTAGGCTCATGGGTCGGAGGCGACATGGACGGGAATCCTTATGTAACGCCTGCCGTGTATCGGGATGCCCTAGAGCTTCAGCATCAAGCCTTGTTACGCCTGTATCTGGAAGATTTAAAAGCCCTTGCCCCTCGCTTGAGTGTTTCCATTCATAATTTAGAGGTGCCAGAAGCCCTTGCCACACGTTTGACGCAAACGCTCGACTTGCTCAAGAGCGTCTCTACAGAAAAATATCACCATTACTTGGCAGATACACAACGTGAACCGATTCGTTTATGGGTGAATTTAATGGGGGAACGCTTGCAGTCCACCCTAAAAGCCCCCTTGTTTGAACGTCGTTCTTCCATGTATCACCAAGATTGGTTGTACCTCAATAGCCAAGGTTTTGCATCGGATTTACAGCTTCTGGCGGATGTCTTAAATGAATCGGGCTTTTGTCGGAGTGCGTCTAATGAAGTGCATGCCTTACAATTTAAAGTCCAACTGTTTGGCTTTTACTTTGCCAGTTTAGATTTACGAGAGGATTCACTCACCCTAAGAGAAGTCGGGCAACGCATTGCAGAGGCGTTGAATCTGACGCAAGAAGCCCCCTTCGGCTCTGAAGCGTATCAAGCCAGACTTTCAGCCCATCTCCTGAATGAGCGAGGGATTGTCCCCCTATCGCTTTTAGAACTCGATAGCCTACCTGCAGAAGAACATCAGCTGGCAGCAGAAGGCAAGCCTAGTTCCCTATGGTTGCAATGGCGTTTAATGCACGTCTTACAAGCGGCTCGATTCGGGCAGGAACGCCTTGGGGAAGATGCTACGCAAAACTTGATTATTTCTATGACGCAAAATGCCAGTGATTTACTGCACGCTCAATTATTGTTGAAAAGTGCGGGGTTATTTTATCAGAATCCACAAGGGGCGTATGTTTCTAAAATGAATATCGTACCCTTATTTGAAACCATTGGCGATTTGCAAAATGCCCCTGCGGTGATGACGGCACTCTTTCAGAATACAGCCTATTTGGCACAGCTGAAAGCACGAGACGCTCATCAGCTGATTATGCTCGGTTACTCGGATTCTAATAAAGACGGCGGTTTTGTAACCTCCAACTGGGAGCTTTACAAGGCTCAAGAAGCGTTGCTCAGTATTGCGACAGAATTTGACGTGAAACTCAAGTTTTTTCACGGACGTGGTGGTAGCGTCGGACGTGGGGGAAGTCCTACCACGCAAGCGGTCTTGTCTTTACCAGCGGGTTCGGCTCATTACGGGCAGGACATCACCGAACAAGGCGAAGTCTTGTCTCGTTTCTATAATTTAGAGGAAACGGCAAGCCTACACTTTGAAAAAATGGCAGGGGCGACTTTACAGCATCACGCCCTGGGGATTGATATGCAAGACCCGATGTACAAAGTCTACATGCAAACCTTGTCGAATCGGTCGGAAGAGCATTACGCCAAGCTCATGCACGAGCATCCGCACTTGGTGCAGTATTTTCAAACCGTTACGCCGTATGAGGTGGATTTAATGATGATTGGCTCTCGTCCTGCCAAGCGTCGTGAAATGAAGAGTTTGAAGGATTTGCGAGCCATTCCTTGGGTCTTTCGCTGGTTTCAGTCTCGGCATATGCTACCAGGGTGGTACGGCTTAGGCACCGCCTTACACGGATTCATCGTGCATCACGTCGGGGGAGCTGGGGAGGAAGCGTCGCTCGACACCTTGAAACGCATGAAGCAGGAATGGCCTTTCTTTGCCGTGCTTCTCAACAATTCCGCCTATGCCCTTAAACAAACCGATATTCGCTTGGCGGAACATTATGTGGAGTCTTTAAGTCCAGATGCGTTTAAACCCATGGCTCGTGAGATTTTTGAGCTGATTCAAACAGAGCATGCCTTAACCGAATCGATTTTAAAACAGTTGGATGTGGAAGTCGAAGCGGTGAACACCAACATTTACGATTTGAGCTATCGCTTTAAACAACCGTATATTGTGCCACTCACGGTTTTACAGGTGGAATTACTCAAGCGTTTTAGAGCCTGCAACGAAGAGACCCCTCAAGTGGTAAAGGATTCCTATCAACGGGCGGTGATTGCGAGTATCGAAGGGGTCGCCTTAGGACTTGGCACGACAGGCTAGCGTGAATGCTCTGTTGAACTTAGTGAATTTTTTCGTGGATTTTGTTGTTCATCTTCCAAATTAGAATCCCTTGAGTCTGCTTGCCCTTCAGCCTTCGAGACGTTTTGTTCCAAAGGAAGAGCTTGGGTTAGATTTTCTAGTTCCGCATTACGACGACTAGGTTCATTGTCTTGTTCTTTTCTTTTGTAAGAATCGGCACTCATATAACGTGTACCGTCCATCTTTACATCGCCGTATTTTCTTAAATCCAACTCTAAATTCAAACGGTCTACTTTGTCTTGATACATGGGAATCATATGCTGTAAACCACTATTAAATAACGTTCTCATCAGATTAGTATTCTTTTTGATTTCCCTTTCAACCTGATCTTCCCCCATTTTACTTAGAGGGTCTTCAACTTTAAAAGGCTGTAAATCTAAATCAAAACGCTTATTTAACTCTAACGCTAAAAGTTCCACCCTTTCACGAAGTTTAGCAAATACTGAAGACTTTATTTTTTCAGGTTCAGCATCAGGTAGACTGTTTAAATATAAATCGTTAAATCCCTTTTGTAGATAGTTAGCATACAATTCGCCCAAACGACTATTATGGGTTGTCCCTAAATCTTCAGGAAATCTGAATAACTGACGATCTAAAATACGTTCGGCTTTTAATTCTACTGGTGATTTAGGGGCTTTCGTCGGTTTGGAGGCTTCCGCTGGTTCAATGCCTCGTACATTGAGTTCTTCGATGAGCAAGTTAATACGATCCGATACTTCAAGGGCAAGTTCCTTTTGATAGAAAGGATGCACCTTCAAAAGAAGACTCCTCTGACTTTGAGCCTCATATAGTTTCAGTAGTTCTTGCAATCGACTAGAAGACACCGCTGTTAAATCTTTTGGGAAACTTGTAATTTCTTTGTCTACAATTTGTTTGACTTGATTTTGTTTAGTGCTATTTGCTGAGTCTGGCTTACTTTGTTGGTCTTTCGTAGTTAGAAAAGAGGCATCTAAAGAAAGCTCTCCTTTAAGAGGATTTAACGGTTCTAAAATAGACCTATTACTCGTAGAAGTAGGTACTACAGTTTTAGGTAAAGAGAAAGGCTTATTTAGAAAGGAATTTTGTGTCCTAATACTGTTATTCATAATCTATGTTACCTGAATGTCTTCAATGCCACGCAACAAATCGTGCGTATCAATAAACGTGTTGCATTATCGAAAATTTTGAAACAGTAAGAATTGTTTACAATATACAGAATCTGTTTTTGTAATGTAACAAAATAATAAAAACTAGCACTTTAGGGCAGTATTGTTTGTTTATTAAACTGTAAATTTAATTCCAATCCACCCCCTGTTTTACCCAATCTACTATAATTTAAGAAGAGAAAATAAAATGATTGCTCGTAATAATATAAATACTTTTACATATACGAACATTTTTCCAAGTTCCAAAGAAAATAATAAGAATACCCGACATACTCCTACAGAGGGAGCTAATTTAGATCCCAATGGTAACAAAAAAGAAACTGCCAAAAATGGCACAACCACAGCAAAAAACGGAGGTAAAGCTGCAAGTGGCAATAGAAAAATTGCAGAAGAACAGATTAAGTACACGACAACACATTTCGGTCAAAATACACAAAATTTATTTAACCAATCTCAAATTAACTTCACTAATTCTTTCCAGTCAAATCAGAGTGCAATAGAAGCATTTAATGCTGAATTAACGAGTTCTAACCCTACTAATTCTCCTTTCTCTACTGATTCTACTTCAAACCCTAATATCGAGTATAGATTGGATCCCAGTATCACACTGAACGCTGAAGCCTCACAAGATACTGGCAAGTTAAAGGCTTCAAATGATAAGATTCAATCGAATATTCAAGTTGCTGCAGATGCGGGAACAGCAGCCGTTGATGCCGCAGGAGCGAGCGAAACAACGGCAGGAAAAATCGTGGCTTTAATGGCACAAGTCCCCGCTTTAGTCGCTTCTGCCACAGCCTTATTTGCAGCAGGTGCTGCCACCAGCTGGATGGGTGGAGCAGGCTTGGCTTTAATTGCTAAAGCAATCGTACTGGTTGTCCAAATTGGCATGTTTCTAAAGCAAGCAGCTGAACTTTTTGAAAAACGCAAACAAGAGATTGATGAAGCTCATGCCAAAGGTGAAATTTCTGATGAAGAAGCTAAAAAAGCACACGAAGAACTTAAACAACAAGAGGCTAAATTAGACGAGCTCAAAACCCTATACGCAGAAGGTCAAGAGATTCTAAAAGCCAATCCAGCATTTACAAAACAAGCCCTAGACAACGGTGCATTGGATCAAGTTGACCAAAAGCAAGATTTTACGACGACCCCGTTTGATGGTTCTTCGTATACACCTGAAGCCTTAGAGAAACTAATTCAAGATGCCGAAGGCTATAATCAGGATATTAGTCAGATTGGCTTTACACAAACAAGAGAACTTGCTGGTTCTCAAAATCAAGCATACCTTAATGTTTTGTATGACTTACAAAAAGAACAGCAAAATTCAGAACAAGCGTCCAACACGAACCCTGCAGTAGCGAACGAAAGTTTACCCCCCAGTTTATTGTTTACTAGTGGCAACACCTCTACAGGTCAAGGCAACGGCAATAATGGTGGCGGGCAAAATCCACAAGGTAATCCCAACAGCCAAAATCCGAATGCTCAAAATACACCACCCAATGCCCCTATTATGGCTTATGCTCCCCCGTTGAACCTCACGGCTTAAGCAAAGCATACGCCTCGTGAGGGATGAACATTAGCACGTTTTCATCCCTCACGAAAGGACTCCCTAAGTCTTGGTGTTTCGCCCTGTTTCTTTTATAATAGGAAGCACACTGCCGAACATCACTTAGGGAGCTTTTATATGTCCACCTGTTCCACGTCTTCAGCACCTTTGACGCAACATGCCATTGAAACGGCGAAAGCTCACTTGGCGCAAATCCAAGCGATTTACACGCAAGCGTTTTGGGATTTAATGTTTGAAGCCATGCAGGTGCATCAGGCACATCACACCGCAGGAGAAGTGCAACTCGCCACCCTTGCTAACATTAAAAGCGGAAAATGCCCTGAAGATTGCAAGTACTGTCCGCAATCGTCTCGTTATAATACAGGGGTGGAAACCTATGACTTACCTCCGTTAGACGAGATTCAAGCTCAAGTCGCACAAGCCAAAGCCAATGGGGCGAGTCGTTTTTGTATGGGAGCCGCATGGCGTACCCCCCCGAATGAAGAGGCGTTTTCTCATGTGTTAGACATGGTGAAAACGGTTAAATCCGAAGGACTAGAAGCCTGCGTTACCTTAGGCATGATTAACCCCACGCAAGCGGAACGCTTAAAAGAAGCAGGCTTAACGGCGTATAATCACAATTTAGATACCTCGCCTCACTACTATCCTGAAGTCATTTCGACCCGTACCTATGAAGATAGGTTACAAACCTTACACGCCGTGGGGGAAGCAGGTTTACAAGTGTGTTGTGGCGGTATTTTAGGTATGGGAGAAAGCGAAACGCAACGCCTTGAACTACTGGCGGCGTTGAAAGCCTTAACGCATCCGCCTGAATCGATTCCCATTAACTGCTTGGTGGCGGTTGCTGGCACACCGCTAGAAGATCAAGCCCCTGTGGATCCCATTGAACTGGTTCGCATGGTCGCCACCACTCGGATACTCTTTCCTCGTGCGAAAGTGCGACTTTCAGCAGGGCGTTTAAGCCTTTCCGATGAAGCCCAAGCCCTGTGTTTCTTAGCAGGTGCGAATTCCATTTTTAGTGGGGAGACGCTACTCACCACGCCGAATCCAGAAGCCAGTCGAGATGGTCAACTGTTTGAGAAGTTAAATCTAACGGCAGTTTGAGCAAATGCCACGCAACACCACTTCATGGATGAATGGTAAATCCGCTTGATTCTCTTTCCCTAGCATGGTTTTTAAATCCACTGCCATGGCATAACAGTTGACGCTATGACACCATTCACACACAAAATGAGGATGATGACGATGCACTGTATTAGGGAGGCAAGGGCTTTCTTGGCAGGCTTCCGTGTGTTCGTGAGCCTCTAAGGCATGGGCGTTTAAGCTAAATCGCCAGACGTTATCCCCAAAGTGATGCCTTAGCACCACCTGCTTTTCAACCAGGTGCATCAAGTTTCGATACAACGTCGCTCGGTCAAACTTGGTCTCTCGTAAGGCATCCACCACGTCTGCCAGCGAAAGAGGTGTTTCTTTTTCAATAAGGGTTTCTAAAACCCGAATACGGCAATCCGTTTGACGTAGGTCATAGGCATGTAAAATCCCTTTCGCAGAAACGGAGGAGCTTGAATTTAGTTTAGCCTTTCGTGTGGTGCTATTCATTAGCGTATAGCCTTTTTACTTATACAAACTCACTCAATAGCGTAGGATCTAACGTCTCTAAAAAGGAGTCAATTTGTTCATCCACCGATTTTTTCTTTGCGGTGGAGGCTAGCGATTTTGCCAATCGGGCTTCGGCTCGTCGTTCTTTTTCAGACTGTTTAAACGCTTGTTCCGCTGATTTTTTCAAGGCTTGCACTTCATTAAAACGCAGTTCCTTCCATTCACCAGGTTTGAGTCCTGAAAGCTGAAATGAACCAATGGCAATTCGCTTTAGGGCAACAACGTCATAACTACAGGCTTGAAACATACGCCTGACTTGTCGATACATACCTGTGTTCAACGTAACGCCCCACACGGTAGGAGATGCCATAAAGACTTCCACCGCTTTGGCGACTTGAGATTCCCCTTCAAGATGAATGCCTTCTAAAAAGCGACGTGCCAAGCGTTCAGGATCTGCCACGGGTTTGTCCAGTTCCACCCGATACACTTTTTCTAAGTGATATTTAGGGTGCGTCAACTGATTCACCAAATCGCCGTCATTCGTTAAAAGCAATAAACCCGTACTATTACGATCCAAGCGTCCCACGGGTTTTAAGCCTTTTAGCTCTTCAGGAAGCACATCATAAATGGTGCGTCGTCCTTTTTCATCGCGGCGTGTGGTGATGCAGTCTTTGGGTTTGTTCATCACCACCGTGATGATACGCTGTTGGGTTTTAATGAGTTTCCCTTTCACCTCAATACGAACATTCTTAGGCTTTTCAACCCATAGCCCCAGTTCACTGACACGTTTACCGTTTAATGTTACTTGCCCTGCTTCAATTAAGGCATCCACTTGCCGACGAGAGTACGTCGAAAAGTTGGCAACGAGTTTATTTAAACGCATGCCTTCCGTTGCGACCACTTCATCAGGACGCATCGTGGGTTTAGGGCGTTTGACGGTTGTTTTGCTGGGACTTGATGAAGCGGATTCTGTTTTGACTTTGGCAGGCTGCATAAACTTGGTAAAGGTGGATTCTTTTTTGGCAGGCTTGAGAGATAACTGACCTTCTTTCGTGGGGGGTTCTTTCTTTTTCATAGAAGCAACAGGTGCGGGAGGCTTTGCCTTACTGCTTTGATGTTCGGCAATAATCGCATCCCAGTTGAGACGAAGGGATTTGGAAGGACTACGTTTTTTGGATCGAGAGGCACGAGAAGGCGAAGCGGTATTCATCATAAAAACCTTTTAGGTTAGGCTGATTCACATCAGTCAAGCGTAGAGACATACTTTCATTTAAAAGTATGTCTCTAAATCTATGATGAACATAGTAAAATTTCAATCACTACGTCGTGCAACATTGAGAAAGTTTTACAGAGGACCCTAAAGTCCCGTATAAAGACGCTTCACCATATAGCTCACATGGACAGGTTCAACGCCTGGCGTTCCAGTAGCATCTACGACGACTAGCCCCACGCCTACGACTGGACGACCCGAAGCGGCATCAAAAAAAGGACGCAAATTATCAATCCGAACCGTCACATTGTTACCCGTGGCAGGACGAGGAAAATCAATAAAGCCGTTATCTCCCACCGTTAATTCATCAATGTTAGAGCAAATGGGGTATGCTCGAATGCGATTGTTGATCCCTGTTACTCTTGCCCCGACTTCAATACTATAACGAAAAGCCGAGTTGGTAATACCCACCCCTAAGGTATTAGAAGAGGCTGGCATGAGCAGTCGGACGTTAATCCCCGTGGCTGGTGGGGCAGGAGGTGGGTTGTTAATACCACAGGTGGCAAGAGCCGCCCCATTACAAACATTGGACGCGACTTCTGATGTGTCGTTAGAAATGGTATAGGCACTGCGTGCAATGGGGTTTGCCATCGTAAGGATAGACGGATCGACGACACTATTATAAGCGGTAACGGTCTCAAATCGATTCGCCCTTAAAGGAGGCGCAGCCGCAGGACGCTGAATACCTCCCCATACATTATCTGTTTCTGGGTTGGGGTTAGCTATATCAATTACACTGCTCCCAAATCGGTTTACTGTGGTGATAGCCCTAATGGCATCTACAGCCGCATCATCGGGTGTTGCTGGCAAGGGCATACAATTTAAGCCTGCATAAGTCTCCGCACGAGTGGCTCCGAAATTATAACATTCATTGGTCATATCAATTTTGCGTTGCACCCGCCGATACACAGGGCTTCCTTCATTGGGACGCTTATAAAGCGTCAATTCCGCAATTTTAATATCGGAGTAATTCGGTTCAGAATATACGTTTAAGGTAAAAAATAGACGTCTTCCCCCCTGCACATCTAGGGTTTGTCGGACTGGGTTTATATCAAATCGTCTTTCAACATCCACCGTGTAAAAATTAACGCTATTAAAAAATCGGTTAATGGCTTCATTTTCATTCATCATTTGCGTAGAATCTAAATTCGACGAAATAATGCTTTGTGTTCCCATGAGTAACGCCGAAAACGAAATGCCGAAAAACGTCAATGCCAACGCCACTTCAATAAGGTTAAAACCTGTCTGTTTCCTGAAGGGCACGACTTTTAAAAACGACCACATAAACCTACGTTCTCCATACATTAAACAGACTCTCTATTACAGTATAGCAGATGTTCCTGTCGTAGAAGATCACTTAGGCTTTATGTAAATCATAAAATGTACGACGATTGTTGGAGTTTAAAGTTGCAATCCCATGCTTACTCGCCAATTCAAAAGACGTCATAATCTCCCCTGTTTGATCGTCAATATGAATCAATACCACATCGGTATTTCTATCCGCTACATTAGCAGCGGTAGAGTTGGTTAATTCCGTGGGAATTGTACTCGGATCGACATCTAAAATAACAAACTCCCGGCGATGATAACCAAAAGCCGCAAAGGCAGTTAGATGTGTCTCCATCCAAGGGAATTGTTCGGGTCGAATGTAGACACGCAAATTATTCGGGTACTGTAAATAATCCGATCCGCCTGCATTACCTGCAGCAGCAGTGGAATCGAAGTTGTTAATAAAATTAGGGACACCATTCAGCCCTGCAGTTCGATCATCCACCGCACAACCGTCTCCGTTTAAATCCACATTAAGCGGTGTTACGCCAAACTGCGAGACAATACGACTATGGATGTTGGAAAGATGATTGACGTAAGTATCCACCTTACGGCTCAACGCCGCGTCCGACCGATTGGGTTGAAACAACTGAAACGACAACGCCACCAAGACACCCAACACCAAAAGGGAGACTAAAATTTCAGTGAGATTGTAAGCTTTGTACGTGGGTTTCACTTGCATGGGATATTTCTCCTTGACGATACCGCTAGACGAAAAGAGTCTTATCGTGTTTCGACGGGTTTGACTATAAACTTTAAGGTATGCTTCAAAAATGTTACATTACGAATTCAAATTGATTGGGAAGCACGTCCCTGTTTGTACTAAACTAAATGGGTCAAACTAGAAAACGAGGGCAAGCACCATGAGCCATAAAACCACCACTAAAACGTTAGTACTCATTGACGGACACGCTTTGGCGTATCGGATGTATTTTGCCTTAGAACGCACCCAAATGCGAAACAGCGAAGGCGTACCCACTTGGGCGGTGTACGGATTCTTCAACGCCATTTATCAACTCCTCAATCAGCATCAACCCGATGCCCTTGCTTTCGCGTTTGACGTGGCACGAGAGAGCTTTCGCACGGCGTGGTATCCCGAATACAAGGCGAATCGTAGCAGTATGCCTGATGACATGCGAGAACAAATGGCGGTGTTATATGAAGGGATTGAAGCCTTGGGCTTGCCCGTCTTTAGAATCTCGAATGTGGAAGCGGATGACGTGATTGGCACGCTTTCTAAAAAAGTAATTGAAACGCATCCCGATTGGGAAGTGGACGTTTTAACGGGTGATCAAGATAGCTTTCAACTCATTGATGCGGAAAGTCGTATTAAAATTCTGATTCCCTCTCGTAATACGAACGAAGGTCTCATCACCTATGACTGGCAAGGCGTGATACAAAAATGGGACGTTACCCCTGAACAGGTGGCGGATTTTAAAGGACTCAAGGGCGACACCAGCGACAACATTCCTGGTGTGAAAGGTATTGGGGATAAAACCGCCGCCAAGCTCCTGCATGCCTATGGATCACTTGAAAACATCTATACCCATTTGGAGGACATCACCCCCGCAGGCGTGAAAAAAAAGCTCGAAGACGGACAAGAGATGGCGTTTTTGTCGAAGAAGCTAGCGATTATTGTACGAGATTTAGAGATTGAACTGTCCCTAGAAGACGCTCATTTAGGGAGTAGTCAGGCAACCGCAGAGGCTCTTGCTCGTTTTTTTGAAACCTATCAATTTAAAACCTTCCGTAAAAACATACCGCAATGGACGAGCCTCCTTAGTCTTACGCCTTTAGAAGGTGAAGCCTTCCCTGAAAAGCAAGAGGCAAGCTCTGCTCTACAAAGTTCAACGACTCAACACACTCCAACGAGGGCGTTTCCTCCCTTTCAATACAAAGTCGTGCAAGACGTGAATCGACTCAAGGACATCTTCGCCGAAATTAAAACGTTGGGCGTTTGTGCCTTTGATGTCGAAACCACGGGACTCAACGTGCATGACGTGGAACTCGTCGGTTTTGGCTTGACGTGGGGCAAAGGCTTGAGCCGTTCGACGTTTAAATCTCGGAATGTGCTAGGCTTAAGCGATGCCGTGGCGGAACATCCTACCGTCCAACCAAGCGGAGACATTGACATTCAAAACGTCTATGTGCCGTTGAGGCATCTGGCGAATTTAATGAGTGATGAAGCCTCTCAACAACAAATCCCCTATGAAGAGGCATTTGCTGTTTTAAAAGACTTGTTGGAAGACGATACCGTACTCAAGCTGATTCATAATCTCAAATATGAACGCAACTGCACAAGGCATTGGGGCATCACACTGGCTTCTCCTGTCTTAGATACCATGATTATGAGTTACGTCCTAGAACCCGAACAAAAACACGGACTCAAAAATTTAGGCGAAAGACGCCTAAATTTTCAAATGACCCCGATTGATGAACTCATCGGCAAGGGCAAAAAACAAATTACCTTTGCGGAAGTCCCGATTGAAACAGCGGCTCCCTATGGGGCATCGGACACCTATGCCACGTGGTGCTTAGCCTATTATTTTACGCAACAGCTCCAAGCAGATGCCTCCTTAGCCAGTTTGTTTTACGAGATTGAAAATCCCCTCACATGGGTTTTAGCCGACTTGGAATATAACGGCATTCGCTTGGAAACGACGCAACTGCAAGGCTTGTCTCGAGAATTGGGCGAGCAAATCACCGCACTAGAAGCAAAGGCGTATTCGTTTACAGAAAGCCCCTTTAACTTGAATTCTCCCAAGCAGGTGGGGGAAGTCTTGTTTGACACACTGGGGATTCAACCCAAACGCAAGACGGCAACCAAAAGCTATTCCACCGACAGCAAAGTGTTGGAATCCTTGGTGGAGGAACACCCGATTATCCCTGTTCTACTGGATTATCGACAATTGTTTAAACTCAAGTCCACCTATGTCGATACCTTGCCTGCTCTCGTCAAGCCTCAAACAGGACGCTTACACACCAGCTTTAATCAGATTATTACCGCAACAGGGCGTTTATCGTCGAGTGATCCTAACTTGCAAAACATCCCTGTTCGTTCGCAATGGGGGGCAAGGATTCGTCAAGCCTTTGTGCCTGAATCGGGTTGGCAGTTAATTTCCGCCGATTATTCTCAAATCGAACTGCGGATTTTAGCTCATCTCTGTCAAGATGCCAACATGATTCACGCCTTTCAAAGTGGAGCAGACATTCACACCGCAACCGCCTCTCAAGTCTTTGCTGTGCCGATAGAAGCCGTGAGCAAAGTACAACGATACGCTGCCAAGTCGGTGAACTTTGGGATTGTTTACGGTCAAACGGCACACGGCTTGTCTCAACAGTTGGGCGTGCCGTATGGGGAAGCCCAAGATTTTATCACTCGCTATTTTAAGACCTATCCGCAAGTGAGACAGTGGATTCACGACACCACCGCCACCGCTCACGAAACGGGCTTTGCAACGACTTTATTCGGACGCAAACGCAACCTCAGCCGAGACCTCAACAGTGGCAATAAAAGCATCCGAGAATTTGCGGAACGTGCTAGTTTTAACACCCCCGTACAGGGAGCGGCGGCGGAACTGCTTAAAATCGCTATGCAACGCTTGCATCAGCGTTTGCAGGCGGAAGGCTTGTCGAGTCGTTTGCTGTTACAAGTGCATGATGAACTGGTACTGGAAGCCCCTCCTTGTGAGGTGGAAGCCACCGTCGATGCCATTCGTTGGGCGATGGAATGCGAACAACCCTTCCGTGTACCGTTGGTGGTGGATGTGGCGATAGGCTCACATTGGGGTGAGTTGTAGTGGCTTGAAACGAAAACAGCCCCCGATGAGACGAGGGCTGAAACTTGTTCTTGTCCAATGCCAGAAGAGAAATCTAGTAGTGGGCTATATATGGAACTACACCATGTTTATGATATATAGTCGATTAAATATATTCCCGCACAGTGCCTATACTTTGTCGCTACGATGATTTTGTTCAGTCATGTAAGCCTATCTACACTCCTTCATAAAATCATCTAAGCTCCTCGTCTATCCTATTGTTCAGAAAACTCTTGAAATAGCTATATGTACCGAGAAGCCTTGTTAAGACAGATTACACCGTATTCGACATTGGAGTGGGGGTTTTGGTATCTAGGATGTGCTGTACTCTACCTTCGTAAAAATTACCGTATAAGCTCTGGTTTAATTTTGATTCGTATTCAAAAACTGCTCAAGTAATTCGGCTTTTTCTTCAAACGCCTTGAGCTTGCCCTTCATCGCCTTGAGTTCCTTCACCAAGTCTCTTATTTTGAGGCTGGCTGCGATGTTTGCCATGGCTTCTTTATGCGGAATGGCAGGCGAACCTAAGACGGTTGAACCTGCTTTAATGTCTCGCATGACCGAAGAACATGCCATAATGATGACATCATCCTCAATTTTGAGGTGATCGCCAATACCGACTTGTCCTGCAATCACCACCCCATTGCCAATTTGACAACTGCCAGCTATCCCCACTTGAGAGACGATTAAGCCATTTTGACCAATGCGGTTATTATGCCCGATTTGCACCAAATTGTCGATTTTAGTGCCTTTGGCAATGCGGGTTTCAGCGAGTGTCCCTCGATCAATACAGCTACACGCCCCCACTTCCACCTCATCTTCTAGCACCACATTTCCCACGCTATTGATGCGTAAAATGGAATCGACTTGATGCGTTTCACTATTTTCTTTCTTTTCGTGCCGCGCTTCTTTAGGGGTAACATAACTAAAGCCATCACCGCCTATGACGGCATTCGGCTGAATAATACAGCGTTTGCCTAATTGACATCTATCTCCGATGCGAGATCCTGAATACAAAATAGAATCCGCCCCAACCCGCACATTCGCTCCAACACTTGCATTCGGATAAATCTGTACGCCGTCTTCAATGTGGCTATTCTCCCCCACAGTGGCACACGCCCCGATGCAAACCCCCTCCCCAAGTTCTGCGGTAGGGTGAATCACCGCAGAAGGATGAATACCCTCTTCTAAAATAGAGCGTCGTTCAAAGAGCGATAGTAACACTGCCAAAGCCACACGCCCTCGTGGCACACGCAATAACGCCACTTCTCCGTCTTGAATGCGATGTTGAATATCGGCTGGCACGCCTAAAGTCTGTTCAACCAATCCGAGTGTAACGCCTTGTCGTAAAAGCTCCCATGCGGATTCACTGGCGATATACGCCATATCCGTGGCATGGCGTACCAATTTTGGATGACACAAATCTCCCACCAATAGGCTTTGATTACCAACAACACTCGCCCCTTCGATGCGTTCCGCCAGCTGTTGCAAGGTGTATGAAGCAGTGGGTGTGATTGTTTCCTGCATAATGAAGATTCCCTTAGTTTAAACGTATACTTCCCTATTATTAAATCACAAAAGTAAAAGCGTGAAAAAACGACATACACGAAAAGGCTCTAAAATATCTTCACATTAAAAAACGCCCTCTTTAAACAGAAGGCGTAAAACTGGGGTAGAAGGATTCGAACCTCCGGATGTCTGGACCAAAACCAGATGCCTTACCGCTTGGCGATACCCCAACAAGGTTATCTAACATCGAGAAACAGAATAAAAATCTCTCACAGTTTTAAACTTTACGATGAACAGAGAAGAGAGTCAAGCCTTCAGGAGGCTAATTCGTATATGAATATGAAGCCGTCAACGACGCTAATGTAACATTTTTGCAATAACACACAATTTTTAAGAAACGCTTTCTTTTATTAAGACATCAAAAAACAGTTTAAATTAAACTTCCCTTCCTGTTTCAAACCCTTATTTTAACGACTCGGACGATGAAGCAAAATGCTCATACCTCCTTTCGTCGTTCACTCTCGACTCATTTAACCCCCACGTTCATAGATAGAAAGCCAGAGAATTCATGATAATCCAAGACGAGCTTTTTAATAATCCGCAATATAATGTGAATCCCGTAAGTCCCGAAACGATTCGGCGTTATGTTGGCAAAGAAGGTATTGTTGGCCCTGCACATGCCGCTAAACTCGCCCTAGAAGCCTATAATAATCAAGAAATACCCTTGGCTCAATTCTTTGGCAAAATTGCAAAAGATTTCTCTTTCTCCAAAGCCCTTTCCGCCGTAGATGGTGATAACCGCACGATTAGCTGGGAAGATTTAGGACAACTGGCTAACGGTAAAAACTTTATCTCTAAAAAAGATGTGGGTTCCGTCCCTAATTTAGATAAAACATTCTTAGAAGACTTAAGCGTATTGAGTCGTTTACGTCCTGTAGACGATACACCTGCTTATCCTGCTTATCCGCAGATGCCTTATGCTCAACAAGGTGGAATGCCTTACGGTGGTCAGCCCTATCCTCCGATGCCTTATGCACAACAAGGAGGACTACCCTACGGTGGTCAGCCCTATCCGCAGATGCCTTATGCTCAACAAGGTGGAATGCCTT